>NZ_JBFUJD010000076.1:0-28042 GCF_056401555.1 Caulobacter sp. P4_E5 | reverse complement strand
ACATCACGTCATGCGCGCTCGCCGGATTCGTCGTACATTTGCGTCGTTCTCCGCGGTCGAAGTGCATCTCGGCATGGGGGCGAATTCGCTTGTTCTCGGACAATTGGTCTCGCTAGAGTCGCCACCGGGGCGCGAGACGGGCGCTGGTAGACGTCGCAGGGAGCGAAAGACGCGTGTCGAAGGCCAAGGAAACTGGCGCCGAAGCCGAGCGTGAGGAAGGCTTCTCCGGTCGTATCCATGGGTCGATCGCGCGAGCCCTGGGCATCGCCATCGTCTCGGGGCAGCATCAGCCCGGCGATGTGCTGAACAACGAGATCGACGCCAGCGAGAAATTACATGTCTCGCGCAGCGCCTATCGCGAGGCGATCCGGATTCTCGCCGCCAAGGGTTTGGTCGAGAGCCGACCCAAGACCGGAACCCGGGTCAGTCCGCGCCACCGTTGGAGCCTGCTGGACCCCGAGGTCCTGGCCTGGTTTTTCGAATCGGAGCCGAGCGAGGCGTTCCTGCAGGAGCTCTACGAACTACGGATGATCGTCGAGCCGGCCGCCGCCGCCCTGGCGGCCGAGCGCCGCGACGACGCGCAGCTGGAGCGGATGCGCGCGGCCCTGGTGGCCATGCAGCACGAGACCCTGGCCACCGAAGCCGGGCAGGCGGCCGACCGCGACTTCCACGACACCGTCCTGGAAGCGACCCGCAATGCGCCGTTGTGCACGCTCAGCAGCAGCATCGGCGCGGCCGTGCGCTGGACGACGATTTTCAAGCAGCGCGACCGCGAACTGCCCCGCGATCCGATGCCCGACCATTGGAAAGTCTTCGACGCTATCGCCGCTGGGCGCGCGGATCAGGCGCGTCAGGCGATGGAGCGATTGGTCAACTTGGCGCTGGACGACACGCGCGCGGCTATCGAGCGGCGTTCAGGACGCCCGGCGTAATCCTCGGACAAGGCCTTGCTTGCCATATTGAAGGCGAAGATCGGTGTTCGGGACCTACTCGCAAAGCGTTCGGCGCTGATTGACGCTCCGGACGGCGCGGTATAGTCAGACAAATACGATAAAGCGATGCCGCGAATGAACAAGCGCGCGATTCTGCGCCTTGTTTAAACGTTCGTCGGTGGTCGCGCCTCCCGTCGTCGCCAAGGCCTATCGCCTTCAAGGATTGTCATGAGCGTTCCTCCCGTTTCGCCCCGCGCCCTGCGTTCGCGCGCTTGGTTTGACAATCCGGACAATATCGACATGACCGCGCTCTATCTGGAGCGCTACCTGAACTTCGGCCTGTCGCTGGAAGAGCTGCAATCGGGTCGGCCGATCATCGGCATCGCCCAAACGGGTTCCGACCTGTCGCCCTGCAACCGTCACCACCTGGTTCTGGCCGAACGCGTGCGCGAAGGCATCCGTAGCGCCGGCGGCATCGTGCTGGAATTCCCGGTCCATCCGATCCAGGAGACGGGCAAGCGGCCGACGGCGGGCCTGGACCGCAATCTCTCGTACCTGGGCCTGGTCGAGCTGCTCTACGGCTATCCGCTGGACGGCGTGGTGCTGACGATCGGCTGCGACAAGACCACGCCGGCTTGCCTGATGGCGGCGGCGACAGTGAACATTCCGGCCATCGCCCTCTCGGTGGGCCCGATGCTGAACGGTTGGCACAAGGGCCAGCGCACCGGTTCGGGCACCATCGTCTGGAAGGCCCGCGAGCTGCTGGCGGCCGGCGAGATCGACAACGCCGGCTTCATCAAGCTGGTGGCCAGCTCGGCCCCCTCGACCGGCTACTGCAACACCATGGGCACGGCCACGACCATGAACTCGCTGACTGAGGCCCTGGGCATGTCGCTGCCCGGCTCGGCGGCGATTCCCGCGCCGTACCGCGACCGCCAGGAAAACGCCTACCGCACCGGCCTGCGCATCGTCGACATGGTCCACGAGGACCTCAAGCCGTCGGACATTCTGAGCCGCGACGCATTCCTGAACGCCATCGTCGTCAACTCGGCCATCGGCGGCTCGACCAATGCCCCGATCCACCTGAACGCCCTGGCGCGCCACGTCGGCGTCGAGCTGTCGATCGACGACTGGCAGCAGACCGGGGAGGAGGTGCCACTGCTGGTCAACCTGCAGCCGGCCGGCGAATATCTGGGCGAGGACTATTACCGCGCCGGCGGCGTGCCCGCCGTGTTCGGCCAGCTGATCGAGCAAGGGCTGATCCGCGAGGACGCCAAGTGCGTCTCCGGCCAGACCATCGGCGAGCAGTATCGCGGAACCCCCATCGAGGACGAGGATGTCATCCGTCCGTTCTCGCGGCCGCTGGTCGAGCGGGCCGGCTTCGTGGTCATGCGCGGCAACCTGTTCAACTCGGCGATCATGAAGACCAGCGTGATCGCCAAGGAATTCCGCGATCGCTACCTGTCGAATCCGGACGATCCGGAAGCCTTCGAGGGCGACGCCATCGTGTTCGACGGGCCGGAGGACTACCATCGTCGGATCGACGATCCGTCGGTCGGCATCACCGCCAATTCGATCCTGTTCATGCGCGGCGCCGGCCCGATCGGCTATCCGGGCGCGGCCGAGGTCGTGAACATGCGTGCGCCCAACTACTTGATCAAGCAGGGGATCCACCAACTGCCTTGCATCGGCGACGGCCGACAATCGGGCACTTCGGGTTCGCCGTCGATCCTCAACGCCTCGCCCGAGGCGGCGGCCGGCGGCGGYCTCGCCTTGCTGAAGAGCGGCGACAAGGTGCGGTTCGACCTGCGCAAGTCGCGCGTCGACGTCCTGGTTTCACCGTCAGAGATCGTCGAGCGGCGCAAGGCGCTCGAGGCGGCCGGCGGCTTCGCCTATCCGGAAAGCCAGACGCCGTGGCAGGAAATGCAGCGCGCTGTCGTGGGCCAGATGGAGACCGGCGCCGTACTCGAGCCCGCCGTGAAGTATCAACGCATCGCCCAGACCAAGGGCTTGCCGCGGGACAACCACTAAGAGCCTCGCGAGGCGCGCTAGGCGCGCGCCTCGGCTTGCTTGAACAGGCGAGCCTCGAAGACCGCGGCCCATTGGTTAGCGGTCATCTCGAACCGCACCGTCACCTTGCTCCGGCCGTCGGTCAGGCCCTGGGGCAGGGCGTAGGTCTTGACGTTCAGGGGCGCGGTGCGCTCGCCCGTGAGGGTTTCATGCGCCACCTCCTGGCCCTCGACCAGGATCCTGAAGTCCTTGTTCCGCGCCGAGCCGTCATAGGTGACCTGCAGCGTCAGCGGGCCCGGCGCGGTCGCCATCTCGAACGCGATGGACCCCTTGTTCAAGATCCGGCTGCGGACCGTCAGGTTGCCGGTGTCCTGGGTGCCGGGACTGGCCTTTAGATTGTGGTCGACCTCGGGCTGCTGCTCGCCGAAGCGGATGATGTCGACCGTGCGGTCGCGGATGTCGGCGCGCGCCTTGGCGTCGGCGACCAGCGCCGGCTCCAGGTTCGCCCATTGCGCGGGCGTCAGGCGCCGGAAGTAAACCGCTGTCCGATTGTGGTGTTGCTCGAAGTAGGGGCGCAGCTTGAGAGCCTCAGGTCTGCCGTGGTCGGCGAGCGTGAAGCGCTGAGGCCCCGCGACCGGAACGAGCGACGGCGCGCCCGTCGCGTCGATCACCACCGGATCGAAGCTGTCCCATGGCTGCTCGGCTGGACCGAGGTCGGCGGCCAGGACCAGGGGACCGTTCAGGAAGGCGATCAGGTCCGGAGCGTCCGGCATCGCTTCCGTCCGCAGCGACATTGGCAAGGTCAACGTCACCTTGTCGCCGGCGCGCAGGGTGAGTTCGACATAGCCGTTCTTCGGCGCGGCGGCCCGGACGCTACCGTTGACCTTCACCGAGGGCTTGGCGCACCACCCGGGAATCCGCAGCGAGACCGGCGTGGCCGATCGCGCCTTGGTCACCGTCAGCGACACCTGGTCATCGTACGGGAAGTCGGTGTCGATCTCGAGTTTCAGGCCCTTTTCGGCCCAGTCCAGCGTGGACGGGTAGTAGAGGTTGACCCGCACGCCATCACCGTCGCGCCAGAAGACGCTGTCGCCCAGCTTGGAATAGTTCTCCATGCCGGTCCCGACGCAGCACCAGAACGAGTCGGTCGGAGTCGAGTGGCCGCGCGCGTAGCCCGAGGCCAGCGGCGAGAAATAGGTGAACATCCCCGTGCCGGGATCCTGCTGCGACAGGATGTGGTTCAGGTGGGCGCGTTCGTAGAGGTCGAAATAGCGGGCCTCGCCGGACCAGGCGTAGAGGTGCCGGGTCAGCTTCAGCATGTTGTAGCTGTTGCAGCACTCGCAGGTTTGCTGACCCAGTCGCGTCGACAGCTTTCGCGGCGGGCCGAAGTGCTCGAACTCCGAATTGCCGCCGATGACGTAGGAGTGGTCGTCGACGACGGTCTCCCAGAAGAACATCGCCGCCTTGGCCGCGCGCGCGTCGCCGCCAGTCTCGTAGAGCCGCGCCTCGCCGATCAGCTTGGGAATCTGGGTATTGGCGTGCTTGCCGGCCAGGTCGTCGCGACCCTCGGCCAGCGGCGCGACGATGTCCTCGTGCTGGACGCGGCGGGCCAGGTCCAGCCAGCGCGCCTGGCCCGTGCGAGCATGGAGTTCGGCGAAGCTCTCGACGATGCCGCCGTGCTCGATCCGCAGCACGGTCTGGACCTGCGCGGCGTCCAGGGCTTCGAACATGCGGCCCAGGTAGTCGGCCAGGGCGATGGCCACCGCCAGGGCCTTGGGATCGTCGCAGAGGGCGTGGGCGTCCAGCGCCCCGGCCAGGACCTTGTGATAGGTGTAGATCGGCACCCAGCCGCCATTCAACCCGCCCGAAGTGTCGATCTTGCCGGCGCGGATTTCTTCGTAGACGATCTTGCCGTCCACCGTCTTGCCGTCGCGCTCGACCGTTGTGCCGCCCGTGTAGCCGTCGCCGTTCGCCGCCTGGCACGCCGCCAACTCCTCGACAATGTAGGCCGCGCGGCGCTTGAACTCGGGCTGCCCCGTCTGGGCCCACATCAGCGACACGGCCGACAGGTAGTGGCCCAGGCTGTGGCCGGCGATACCCGCCTTCTCCCAGCCGCCATAGACCTCGCCCTTCGGCTGGAGGCCCGCGCCGGCGCGGAAGTTGTGCAGCAGGCGGTCAGGCTCCAGCGACAGCAGATAGTGCTGGTTGGTCTCCTGCGCCGTCAGGAACCGCGACGGCTTCAGCCGCACCTGCGACAGCGGGAAGCTGGCGAGCCTCCGGGCCGGTTCCGCGGCGAAAGCGGGTATGGCGAGGCTCGCGGCGCCGATCGCGGCGCTCGTCTTCAAAGCCGTTCGGCGCGACAGTCGGGTCATGGCGGATCTCTTATTCGACGTGCGGGTCGGGCAGGGCGTTGGTGGGTTTGGAGCCCCACAGTGCATAGAACAGGACGTAGACCTCACAGGCCGCCGTCAGCAGGAACGACCATTGCAGGCCGAAGGTGTCGGCCAGCCAGCCTTGCACGATGACCAGAGCCCCGCCGGCGATGGCCATGATCAGCAGGCCCGAGCCTTCCTCGGTCAGCGGGCCCAGGCCCTTGATGCCCAGGGTGAAGATCGTGGGGAACATGATCGAGTGGAAGAAGCCGACCGCGATCAGCGACCACATGGCCACCGGGCCGTGGGCGAAGGTGGTGATCAGCATCACGATGAAGGCGCCGATCGAGAAGGCGGCCAGCACATGCTCGGCGGCGAAGCGGCGCATCAGAACGCTGCCCAGGAACCGGCCGACCATCATGCCGCCCCACAGTATAGCCAGGTAGCGCGAGGCCTCCTCGTGGGTGATCGCCGCGATGTTCGGCTGTGAGACGAAGTTGATGAACAGGTTGGCGACGCCGATCTCGGCGATCAGATAAATGAAGATCGCCGGCACGCCCCAGACCAGGTTGCGGTGGGTCCACAACGACAGGCTCTTGCGGCCCTCGCGCGAGGTGCGCTGGGTCGCCTGGCCGATGGCCGGCAGCTTCACCCGGCCCATGACCAGGGCCAGCAGCACCAGGGCGATCGCCACGATCACATAGGGCAGGATCACCGACTGGGCGTCGGCATGACGCTCGGCGGCGGTCAGGGCGACGCCGGCCTGGGCGGTGCCGCTCTTGGACCGGCCCAGGATCAGGTAGCCGGCGAACAGTGGGGCCAGGGTGGTGCCCAGCGAGTTGAACGCTTGGACCAGGTTCAGCCGCGACGAGCCGGTCTCGGGCGGGCCGATCACGGCCACATAGGGGTTGGCCGCCACCTGCAGCAGGGTGATGCCGCTGGCGATCACGAACAACGCCGTCAGGACCAGGGCGTAGGAGGTGAGCATGGCCGCCGGAACCATCATGGCCGCGCCGACCGCCATGGCCAGGAGGCCGATGACGATCGCCTTCTGATACCCGATCCGCTCGATCAGCTTGGCGGACGGGATGGAGGCGACGAAATAGGCGATGAACCACACCGACTCGATCAAGGTCGTACGGGTGTAGTCGAGCACGAACACACTGCGCAGATGCGGCAGCAGCGTGTTGTTGATGACCGTGATGAAGCCCCACATGAAGAACAGACTGGCCAGCAGGCTCAAGGCCGAGCCGTAGCGTTGCTGGGGAGCGTCGGCAGCCGAGGCCGGCGTCCCTCGGGGCGCGCTTTGGGGAATGGCGGGCATCGTTTCCTCTTCATCGGGGCGCTGTCGGACGCGGGCTTCGGCGACCTTGGGCCGTTCTCGATCTTTTGTCCGAGTATATGGCCCGCGCCAAAGCGTCAACGCAAGGGGCGGGGATGGGGATCAGAGAAGCGCGCTTGTGCTCAAGCTCAAGGAAGGCTCGGGATCCCACAAGATACGACCATCAGGCCACCGTCTATTATTGTAGGACAAAACTAAGCCTGCTACCAAGTCGCGCCGTGGAGCCTCGCATCGTGGGGCGCGGTCGTCCGCCGAGCGTGGCGCGCGATATTCAGGGAGCGGCTACAGCTCCCCATGAGTTTCGGAGGGAAAAGAGCATGGCCAAGGCCAAGAGGTTCCTGAGCGCGGCGGTCGCGCTGCTGGCGATGGCGGCGAGCGCGCAAGGGGTGGCCCAGGCCGCCGAACTGACCGCCGCTGCGACGTTGAAGGCCGATCAGCCCGGCGCGCCGATTTCCCGCTACATCTATGGCCAGTTCTCCGAGCACCTGGGCGCGGGCATCTATGGCGGCGTGTGGGTCGGGCCAGACTCGAAGATCCCCAATATCCGCGGCATCCGCACCGACGTGGTCACCGCGCTGAAGGACATCAAGACGCCGGTGATCCGCTGGCCGGGCGGCTGCTTCGCCGACGAATACCGCTGGCGCGACGGCATCGGCGAACGCTCCAAGCGCCCGTCGCGCAAGAACAACTGGTGGGGCGGTTCGCCCGAGACCAACGCCTTCGGCACTCACGAATTCATGGACTTCGCCGAGCAGGTTGGCGCTGATCCCTATGTCTCGGTCAACATGGGTTCGTCCGACCCGACCGAGATGCGCGAGTGGGTCGAGTACATGACGTCGCCGGGCGACGACACCCTGGCCCAGGAACGCCGCGCCAACGGCCGTGACAAGCCTTACAAGGTGCCGTTCATCGGCATCGGCAACGAAAGCTGGGGCTGCGGCGGCGAGATGACGCCGGAGTACTACGCCAACGAGTACCGCCGCTTCTCGGCCTTCTTCCACAAGAACAGCGACAATCCGGCCGCCCGCGTCGCCTCGGGCGCGAACTCGTTCGACGTCAACTGGACCGACGTGGTGACCAAGAACGCCGGCCGATTCATGGACGCTATCTCGCTGCACTACTACACGTTGCCGACTGGCAACTGGGACAAGAAGGGCGCCGCGACCGGGTTCGACAAGGCGGCCTGGGGCAAGACCATGGCGCAGACCCTGCGTATGGACAGCCTGATCAAGCAGCACGTCGCGGTCATGGACAAGAACGATCCGAAGAAGCGGATCGGTCTCTATGTCGACGAATGGGGCACCTGGTACGACGTCGAGTCGGGCACCAATCCGGGGCACCTTTACCAGCTGAACACCCTGCGCGACGGCGTGGTGGCGGCGGCCAACTTCAACATCTTCCACCACTATACCGACCGGGTGAAGATGACGAACATCGCCCAGACCATCAACGTTCTGCAGGCGATGATCCTGACCAAGGACGACCAGATCGTCCTGACCCCGACCTACTACGCCTACAAGATGTACCTGCCGTTCCAGGACTCGACGGCGATCCCGCTGGACGTCACCGCGCCGGAGATCGACGTGGCGGGGACGAAGATCCCGGCGTTCAACGCCTCGGCGGCCAAGGGCGCCGACGGCAAGACCTATGTGGCGGTGGCCAACATGTCGCCGGACGACAGCGTCAAGCTCAGCGTCGCGCTGGGAACGCTGAAGGCCAAGTCGGTGTCGGGCCAGGTGATGACCGCCGACAAGATGGACGCGATGAACGCCTTCGGCGCCAAGCCCACCGTCGCGCCGGTCGCCTTCAAGGGCGCCAAGCTCTCGGGCGGCACGCTGACCCTGGACATCCCGTCCAAGTCGGTCGTCGTCGTGGCCGTGGAGTAAGAAGGAAACGCGGCGCTGGCGGAATCCCGCCGGCGCCGCGCCTTCGCCTATCGCGAGCCCGGCCTGACCGCGTTCGCCAGCCTGTACAGCGCCGGCAGGACCAGCAGGGTCAGCAGGGTCGACGACAGGATCCCGCCGATCACCACCGTGGCCAAGGGCCGCTGAACCTCGGCGCCCGCGCCGACATTGAAGGCCATCGGCACAAAGCCGAGGCTGGCCACCAGGGCCGTCATCAGCACCGGTCGCAGCCGGGTCAGGGCGCCTTCGCGGATAGCGTGGTCAAGATCCGCGCCCTCTTGCCGAAGCGAGCGGATGAAGCTGACCATCACCACGCCGTTCAGCACCGCCACGCCCGACAGCGCGATGAAGCCGACCCCGGCCGAGATCGACAGCGGCAGCCCGCGCAGCAGCAGGGCCGCCACCCCGCCGGTCAGGGCCAGCGGCACGCCCGAAAAGACGATCGCGGCATCCTTCACCGACCGGAACAGGGCGTAGAGCAGACCGAAGATCAGCAGCAAGGCCGCCGGCACGACCAGCTGCAGGCGCTTGGCCGCCGAGATCAGCTGCTCGAACGTGCCGCCATAGGTGATCCAGTAGCCGGTCGGCAGTTCGACCTCAGCCCCGACCTTTCGTTGCACCTCGGTGATAAACGAGCCCAGGTCGCGGCCGCGGACATTGGCGGTGACGACGACGCGGCGCTTGCGATCCTCGCGGCTGATCTGATTGGGGCCCATCACCGTCTCGATCTTGGCGACGTCCTGCAACGGCACGAAGCCGCGCGGCTGGTCGATAACGCCTGGCAGCGGGATTCGCAGCCTGCCGATGTCGTCGACCTTGCTCCGCACGGCCTCGGGCAGGCGCACGACGACGTCGAAGCGCCGGTCGCCCTCGAACACCTGGCCGGTCACCGCGCCGCCGATGGCGGTGGCGACGACCGACTGGACGTCGTCGACATTCAGGCCAAGTCGCGCCAGGGCGGCGCGATCGGGGGTGATTTGCAGGACCGGCAGGCCAGTGACCTGCTCGACCCCGACGTCCTGGGCGCCGTCGACGCCCTCGACCACGGTCCCGATCCGCTCGCCGATCTCCCGAAGTTGATCGAGGTCGTCGCCGAACACCTTGACCGCCACGTCCGCCCGCACCCCCGATAGCAGTTCGTTGAACCGCATTTGGATCGGCTGGGTGAACTCGTAGTTGTTGCCCGGAACCTTGGCGACGATCGCCTGCAGTTCGCGCACTAGCTGGTCGCGCGGCTTTCGGGGGTCGGGCCAGTCCTTGCGGTCCTTCAGCATGATGAAGGTGTCGGCCACCGAAGGCGGCATGGGGTCGGTGGCGACCTCGGCGGTGCCGATCTTGGCCACTACGCGCTCGACTTCCGGCAGGGTCTTGATCTTGGCCTCCAGCGCCGTTTGCATGGCGACGGCTTGCGAGAGGCTGGTGCCGGGAATGCGCAGGGCGTGCATGGCGATATCGCCCTCGTCGAGGCTAGGCGCGAACTCCGAGCCCATCCGCGAGGCGGCGAAAGCAGCGATCGCCACCAGCACGACGGCGCCGGCCACGAAGGCCACGCGCAGGCGCAGCGCGATCTCCAGAGCCGGTTCGTAGAGTCGCCGCGCGCCGTGCATGATCGGGCTTTCCTTGTCCTCCACCTTGCCGGTGACGAAGAGGGCCACCGCGGCTGGGACGAAGGTCAGGGAGAGCACCAAGGCGGCCGTCAGGGCGATCACCACTGTGATGGCCATCGGGTGGAACATCTTCCCCTCCACCCCGGTAAGGGCGAAGATCGGCACATAGACGAGAGTGATGATCAGCACCCCGAACAGCGAGGGCCGGATCACCTCGCTGGCGGCCCTGCCGACCAGACCGAACCGCTCATCGCGGGACAGGAGTCGGCCCTCGCGGTGCTGGGCTTCACCGAGCCGGCGCAGGCAGTTCTCGACGATGATCACTGCGCCGTCGACGATCAGGCCGAAGTCCAGAGCCCCCAGGCTCATCAGATTGCCCGAGACCTTGGTCTGGACCATGCCGGTGATGGTCAGCAGCATCGACAGCGGGATGACCGCGGCCGTAATCAGGGCCGCGCGAAAATTGCCCAGCAGCAGGAACAGTACGACGATCACCAGGATCGCGCCCTCGATCAGGTTCTTCTCGACCGTGGCGATGGCCCGGTCGACCAGATGGGTGCGGTCGTAGACCGGCTTGGCCGTCACACCTGGGGGCAGGGCCTTGGACGCCTCGGCGAGGCGCACGGCGGCCGCGCGCGATACCGTGCGGCTGTTCTCGCCGACCAGCATGAAGACGGTGCCCAGCACCACTTCCTGGCCGTTCTCGGTCGCGGCGCCGGTCCGAAGTTCCTGACCCAGGCCGACATCGGCGACATCGGCGACGCGGATCGGCGCGCCGTTGCGGCTGGCGACGATGACGGCTCGGAGATCCTCCACGCCCGTCGCCTGGCCGGGAACGCGGATCAGGTACTGCTCGCCATAGCGTTCGAGGTATCCGGCGCCCACGTTGGCGTTGTTGCGTCCCAGCGCCCCGGCGACGTCGGCCATGGTCAGGCCATAGGCGGACAGCCGTTCGGGCAGGGGGGTGACATGATACTGCCGCTCGAAGCCGCCGATGGTGTTGACCTCGGTGACGCCGGGCGTGTTGCGCAGCTGCGGGCGGATCACCCAGTCCTGCAGGGTGCGCAGATCCTCCGGTGTCCAGGCCTTGCCATCGGGCCGCCGCGCGCCCGGCTTGGCCTCGACCGTGTACATGAAGATTTCGCCTAGACCGGTGGAGATCGGGCCCATCTCCGGATTGAGGCCAGCCGGCAGTTGATTGCGGGCCGATTGCAGCCGCTCGCCCACCAACTGGCGGGCGAAATAGATGTCCGTGCCGTCCTTGAACACGACGGTGACTTGGCTGAGGCCGTAGCGCGAGACCGAGCGGGTGTATTGCAGGCCCGGCAAGCCGGCGATCGCCGTCTCGACCGGGAAGGTGATCCGCTGCTCGGCCTCCAGGGGCGAGAAGCTCGGGGCCTCGGTGTTGATCTGCACCTGGACGTTGGTGATGTCGGGCGTGGCGTCGATCGGCAGGCGCTGGAAGCTCCAGACGCCGATGACGGCCGTGACGGCGACGAGCGCCAGCACGATCCAGCGAAGCCGGATCGAGGCGGCGATGATGCGTTCGAGCATGGTCGCCCCCTTAGTGGTCATGGCTCGCGCCGGACTTTTCGATGTCCGCGCGAATGAGGAAGGCGCCGTCGGTGACATATTCGGCGCCGGGCTTCAGGCCGCCCAGCACCTCGGTCCATTCGGGTGTCTGGCGACCCAGCTCCAGCATCCGCACCTCGTAGGTGTCGCGGACTCTGACGAACACGACCTGGAAGTCGCGGAAGCGCTGGATGGCCTTCGTCCGCACCGCCAACGGCGCGGTCCGAGCGCCGACCTGGAACGCGCCTTCGACGCCCATGCCGGGCCGGAAGGCGCTGGCCGCGCCTCCCGGCAAGTGGACGTGGGCCACCAGGGTCTGGCTGACCAGGTCGGCTGTGGGCAGCACCGCCTCGACCTTGGCCATCAGCTTGGTGTCTCCAGAGAAGCTGCGCACCTCGACCGGCTGGCCGACGCGGACTTTCTCGGCGTCGCGCGGATAGACCAGGAACTCGGCGTGTAGCTGGGTCGGGTCGGCGATCACGAAAATCGCCCGTTCGCCGGCCACGTCGCCGACATTGAGGTTCTTCTCGACGATGACGCCGCTGATCGGGGCGGGGATGGAATAGGTCTGCAAGCTCTCGCTGGACTCGACGCGGGCCAGGACCTGGCCCTTGCGCACGGTGTGTCCGAGCTCGCCGCGCAGGCTCATGATCCGGCCGGGATACCAGGCGCGGACCTCGCCCTTGCCCTCGGGCGTGATCTCGACCCGGCCGGCCATGTCGACCAGCTCGGCGATCGGCGCGGCGCCGGCGACCTCGGTCCTGACACCGCCGGCCTGGGCCGCGGCGGTCGAGAAGCTGGTGCGGCCCTCATAGGACGCGTAGCTCCAGCGGTGGGTCTGGCCCTGATAGGTCGCGGCCACCTTGACGTCGAACGAGTGCGGCTCATGCACCACGCCGCCGCCGCGCAGATAGTCCTCGACCGGGGCGAACGCGAAGCGGTTCACCTCGCCGTCCAGGCGCGAAAGCGCGATCGACAGCTGGACGTCCTTGGGCGCGACCGGCTTGTCCTTGCGATAGGCGTAGACGTGGAACTCCGGCTCGACGCCGTCCTCGAAGATCGTGACCTCCAGGGTAAAGTCGCCGTCGCGGAGCATGCGGCCGCGATGGGGGCCACGCTCGTGGTCGCCGGCTTTCACGGCATGGCCTTCGGCCTCGGCGGGCTTGGGCTGCTCGCCGCAGGCGGTCAGGGAAAGGGCGCTGGTCAGGCAAAGAGCGAGCACGCCCAGGCGCGCGTGGATGCGGCGGGTCATCGGGCGGTCTCCGAGGGGATGAGGGCGGCGTGTTCGCCCGTCAGGCGGGCCAGCTCGGCGCGGTCGCGTTGAAGGGCGGCGAGCACGGCGAGGCGCCGGGTCTTGGTGTCGATCAGGGCTTTCTGGGCCTCGATCACGTCGAGATAGCTGAAGCCGCCGCGATTGAAGCCGTCGCGGACGAGATCGACGGTCTTGGCCTGGGCGGGCAGGACCTCGGCCTCCAGTCGGCGTGCTTCGCCGGCGCGGATCGCGAGACCGGCCTGCAGCCGGGCGATGCGGCGTTCGGTAAGCGTGCGCGTCGCCGCGAGATCGGCCTCCGCGGCGGTGCGTTCGGCTCGGGCCCGAGCGACGGCGTCCTGGTTGGTGTCGTGACGGGTCAGGGGAATGGAGCCGCCGACCACGAAGGCGACGTCGCCGCCGTCGTTCAGATAACGCACGCCGGCCCGCCAGGTGGGGTCCTGAACCGCCTTGGCCTTCTCCAGCGCGATCCGCGCCTCGGCGGTGGCGCGCTCGGCCTCTCCGACGGCAAGATCGACCGGGGCTGGCGCGGCCGCGAGGGCGCCGGCGGCGGTGAGGTCCTCGATCCAACGGGGATCGATCTCGAAATCCTCGCCGCCATCCCAATAGGCGGAGAGACGTCGCCGCGCGGCCTCGGCCTCGGCCTTGGCCTGGTCGAGGGCGAGGCGGGCTTCGGCCAGCTGGGCTTGCGCGCGAGCGCCGGCGAACAGCGGATCGCGCGCGGCGCGGACTCTGCGGCCGACCTCGGTGGCAGTGCGCTCGGCGAGGCTGAGACGTTCCTGGGCGACGCGYGTCCGGCTCTCGGCGGTGGCGGCGTCGATCCAGGCCAGCTCCACCTCGTGAAGGAAGTCGAGGACCGCGACCTCGCGGCGGGCCTTGGCCACGGCCGCCTCGCCACGCGCCACGGCGGCGCGGGCCTGGCGTTTGCCGCCGCGCTCTTCGACCTGCTGGTACGAGACCGTGGCCTGGGTTCGGTCGACAAGGCCATAGGCGCCGGTTCCGGCGAAGTCCTCGACCTCGAGGCCGACGGTGGGATTGGGTTTGCGGCCGGCCTGGCGCTCGGCGGCGCGGGCGGCGTCTTGTCGGGCGGTGAAGGCAAGTTGGGTGGGATCGGCCCGCATGGCGCGCGTCAGGGCTTGGGCGAGCGGCAGCGGTTCGGCGTGAGCAAAGAGCGGCAGGGCGGCGAGGGTCGCCGCCAGCAGCCATGACCGTGGCGCACCACGGTTGGCGATGGGAATAGGCATGGGATTTCTCTCGAACGTGTGTGGCCGGCGCGACCGCCTGGCCGCGCCGTCAGGCGAGGTGTTCGAGAATGATCCTGGGAGGGCGGTCCTGGCGCTGTCCGCCGGCGCTGTCCAAGCGCCTGGCGGGCGCCGGGGTGAGCTCTACGGATGAGGTCCAGGGCACCATCATCGCCAGCGCGAGTGGCAGGGCGACCGCGGACGGGACGTCGTGGTGATGATGCGGAAAGGGCGGCGCGGTGGAACCGTCCGGCTGGCTGTCGCCTTGAGCCTCGACGACGTCCTGGCCTTGACCGTGATCATGGTGCTCGTCGAGTAGGGCGCTGGCCAATGGCGTGGCGACATGCGCCTGGCCGGTGGCGTGCAGCCAGTGATCGACCTGCGCGATCGGCGCCTGGGCGACGACAAGTGTCATCAGCATGACCGCCAACGCCGCCACGCTCTTCATCCAGGACTGTCGTCGGCGAAGGATCAGAAAACCACTCCCGTGCTCGCCCGCATAGTGCCGTCGGAGGTCCGCGATGACAACGCCGATCGCGTCCTTACGCGGGTGTTTTGGATTTTCATATTTGACGATCTACTTCATATATGATGTCCATTCGAGAGGCGCTCCGCCAGAGGGCGGCCGGAGGAAACACTCATGACTCAAGGTTCGAGCCGGCGCGCGGGATGGGCGCCTATGGTGCTGATCGTCGCGCTGTTCTTTCTCTGGGGCGTGGCGAACAATCTCAACGACGTCCTGATCCCGCACCTGAAGAAGGCCTTCTTCCTGACCGACCTGCGGTCGGGCCTGGTGCAGTCGGCGTTTTATCTCGGCTACTTCTTCCTGGCCCTGCCGGCTGGCCTGCTGATGCGTCGCTACGGTTACAAGGCCGCGGTGATCGTGGGTCTGGTCCTGTTCGGGATCGGCGCCTTGCTGTTCTGGCCGGCCGCCGAGCTGCGCCGTTACGAGTTCTTCCTGTCCGCCCTGTTCGTCATCGCTTCGGGCCTGGCTTTCCTCGAGACCTCGGCCAATCCGCTGATCACCGTTTTGGGCGATCCGGCCAAGGCCGAGCAGCGCCTGAACCTGGCCCAGGCCTTCAACCCGCTGGGCTCGATCACCGCAGTGGTCGTCGGGCGCCAATTCATCCTCTCGGGCGTCGAGCCGACCAAGGCCCAGTTCGCGGCCATGTCGCCGGAGCAGCTGTCGGCGTTCCAGGCGACCGAGGCCCAGTCGACCCAGCTGCCGTACCTGATCATCGCCGCGGTGGTGCTGATCTGGGCGGTGCTGGTGGCGATCACCCGGTTCCCGCCGCAGGCTAGCCGGCCGACGGCCGAGGACCAGCAGCAGGAGCGCGTCGACAGGCCGATCCTGGGCCTGTTCGCGCGGCCGCGCTTCCTGTTCGGCGTCGCGGCCCAGTTCTTCTATGTCGGCGCCCAGGTCGGCGTGTGGAGCTACATGATCCGCTACGCCCAGGACCAGGTTCCGGGTATGGGCGAGAAGACCGCCGCGGCCTATCTCTCATGGTCGCTGGTCGGGTTCATGGCTGGGCGCTTCGCGGGCACGGCCCTGATGAGCCGTGTCGATCCTTCGCGTCTGATGGCGCTGTTCGCGGCCGCCAATGTCGGCCTGACCCTGGTCGCCGTGACGTTGGGCGGACACCTGGGCTTGCTGGCCCTGGCCTCGACCAGCTTCTTCATGTCGATCATGTTCCCGACCATCTTCGCCAGTTCGCTGAAGGGGCTGGGGCCGCTGACCAAGACCGGCTCGTCGTTCCTGGTCATGAGCATCATCGGCGGCGCCGTCCTGACGGCGCTGATGGGCGGGATCTCCGACGCCAGCGCCATCCGCTTCGCGATCCTGGTGCCGTGCGCCTGCTTCGCCGTGGTCGGTCTGTTCGGCATGACCGCGCCCCGGCGTGACGTCAGCGCCCGCGACGCCGTGCTGGTCGGAGGTCATTGATGTCGTCACCCTTGATGGATGTGCTGGTCTGCGCCGCGCCGGGCGATCTGCGGGTCGAACGGCGGCCGACGCCCGAGCCCGGTCCTGACGAGGTGCTGCTGCGCGTCCGCCGGGTCGGGATCTGCGGCACCGACATGCACATCTATCGCGGAACCCAACCTTTCCTGAGCTATCCGCGGGTGATGGGCCACGAGCTGTCGGGCGAGGTGGTCTCGGCGCCGGCGGGCAGCGGCCTGGCCGAGGGCGACCACGCCTACGTCATGCCCTATCTGTCGTGCGGCGCCTGTCCGGCCTGCGACAAGGGCAAGCCCAACTGTTGCGTGAACATCCGCGTGCTGGGCGTCCACATGGACGGCGGGCTTTGCGAGTTCTTGGCGGTGCCGGCCGGTTTCGTGCGCAGGATCGAAGGGGTCGGCCTGGACGAGGCCGCGATGGTCGAGTTCCTGGCCATCGGCGCCCATGCGGTGCGTCGCGCCAGGATCGAGCCGGGTCAGTCGGTGCTGGTGGTGGGGGCGGGGCCGATCGGCATCGCCGCCACGCTGTTCGCCAAGCTTGCCGGGGCCAAGGTCACCGTGCTGGACGCCCGTGCCGACCGCCTGGTGTTCTGTCGCCAGAATCTGGGAGCCGATCACGTCGTGGCCTTGAGCGACGCGACACCTGCCGCGCTCTCGGACCTGACGGGGGGCGCGTTCTTCGACGTGGTGTTCGACGCCACCGGCAGCGCCGCGGCCATGCAGCAGGGCTTCGCCTATGTCGGTCACGGCGGGACCTATGTGCTGATCTCGGTGGTCTCGGCCGACATCACCTTCTCGGATCCTGAGTTCCACAAGCGCGAGATGTCGCTGCTGGCCAGCCGCAACGCCACGATCGAGGACTTCGATCATGTGCTGTCGGCGATCAAGGCCGGGCAGGTGCCGACAGCGGCGCTCAATACCCACAAGGCCGCGCTGAAGGATCTGGCGGGCGCCTTGCCGAGCTGGATGGAACCGTCGGCCGGGGTAATCAAGGCCATCGTCTCGTGCTGATCGACGCCCACTGCCACGTCTGGCGGCTCGGCGAGAATGACCACGCATGGCCGACGTCAGATCTGGCGACGATCTATCGTAATTTCGACCTGAAGGATCTGGCGGAAGTCTCTGCTTCGGCGGAACTTTCTGGCGCCGTTCTCGTGCAGTCTCAGCCCAGCGAGCGCGACACCGAATGGCTGCTGCAAGCCGCGGCCGTCGACCCGCTGGTATTGGGCGTCGTCGGTTGGACCGATCTAGCAGCGCCGGACGCACCGGCGCGGATCGGGGCGCTGGCGGAGAATCCTTGGCTGAAGGGGCTGCGGCCGATGCTGCAGGACCTGCCGGGCGACTGGATCCTCGATCCGGCGCTCGAACCCGCCATCGCGGCGATGATCGCTGCGGACCTGACGTTCGACGCCCTGATCAGGCCTCGCCACCTGCCCCACATTCTGACCCTCGTTCGCAGCTGGCCGGATCTGCGTCTCGTCATCGACCACGGCGCAAAGCCCGAGATCGGCGAGGGGCGTCTGGATCCCTGGCGCGACCAGATCGCGGCCCTGGCCGAACGGCCAGGTGTCCACTGCAAGCTGTCAGGTCTGCTGACCGAAGCCGGCTACGCGCCCGCCGCCGAAGCCGTCACGCCCTACGCCGCGCACCTGCTGGAGGTGTTTGGTCCCGACCGTCTGATGTGGGGCAGCGACTGGCCGGTGCTGAATCTCGCTGGCGACTACGCGTCCTGGCGCGCGCTCTGCGCGACCTGGATCCCGCCCGCCGATCACGCCCAGGTCTTCGGCGAGACGGCGCGCCGATTCTATCGGCTATAGGCGAGCCATGTCCGACGCCCGCGCCAAGAAGCGAGACTATCGCGCCCCCGCCCTCGAAAAGGGCCTCGACGTGCTGGAATTGCTGGCCGCCAACCGCGGCGGCCTGACCCTGGCCCAGATCTCCAGCGCTCTTGAGCGCTCGTCCAGCGAGCTGTTCCGCATGGTTCAAGTGCTGGAGGCGCGCGGCTATGTCGGTCGCGCCGCTGACGAGGACGGCCTGATCCTGACCAACAAGCTGTTCGCTCTGGGCATGGCCCGCGCACCGGCCAAGGACCTTCTCGAAGCGGCCTTGCCGACCATGCGCGCGGTCTGTCCGCAGATCGGCCAGTCCTGTCATCTGGCCGTCGCCAGCGGCGAACAGATGGTCGTCGTCGCCCGCGTCGAGGCGCCGGGGGACCAGGGCTTTTCGGTTCGCGTCGGCTATCGGCGCAAGATCGTTCAGGCGACCTCGGGCCTGGTGCTTTACGCCTTCCAGACAGAGAACGAGCGTCGGCGCTGGGGTGAAGAGCTGAGGGCCGGCGTGACGGCCGCGACCTGGAAGGCGTTCGAGGCCGAGGCCGCCAAGGCGCGCGAGGACGGCTATGTCCGCGCCGACAGCTATGTGACCAAGGCCGTGGTCGATCTGTCGGTGCCGATCTACGGGCCCGATGGAGTCGCCGGGGCGTTGACCTGCCCCTACGTCGATACCCCATCCGCGATCCCGATGCCCGAAACCATCGCGAACCTGCAGAAGGCCGCCGCCGAGATCACCAGTGAAATCCGCCCGACGGCCTAGGCCGGACGCGCTAGGCGCGGCCATATCATCGACGACAGTTGGGTAAGGTCGTCGGACTAACTCAAGGACAAGGTTCATGAAATCGGTTCGGTACTGCCTCGCCCTCGACCTGCGGAACGATCCGGCGCTGATCGAGCGTTACGAGGCCTGGCATGCGCCGGGCGCCGTGCCGCCGGCGGTCGTCCGCTCGATCCGGGACGCCGACATCCTGACCATGGAAATCTGGCGCGTTGAAAGCCGTCTCTTCATGATCATGGAGGTCGGGCCGGACTTCTCGTCCGAGGCCAAGGCCGCCGCCGACATGGGCTCGGAGGACGTCCAGGCTTGGGAGCGCCTGATGTGGGAGTTTCAACAGCCGCTGCCGAGCGCTGCGGACGGCGAGAAGTGGATCGCCATGCGCCGCATCTTCGCCTTGGACGAGCAGCCCTAGCGATATCGGAAGCGCAGGCCCACTCGGACGTCCCGGCCCGTACGGTGCTGGTAGTTGGGGATCTCGCTGCGGTCGATGAACTGGCGGATCACCGCATCGGTCAGGTTGACGAAATCGGCGGTCAAAGTGATCCGCGACGAGAGCTTGTAGCGCAGCGCGGCGTCGATCGTGGTCACGGCCGCGAAGCCGTCGGAATCGCCGCCGGTCAGAGCCGGAATGGCCGATAGATAGCGGCCCCGATGATTGACGGCGGCGCGCGCTTCCAGGCGCGGTCCGGCGTAGACGAGCGCCAGATTGCCGACCAGGCGCGGCCCGCCCAAAGCATCCTGGATTGGTTCGACGTTACCGGCCGGCATCCGATAGCGGATCTTCGACCGCGTATAGGCCAGCGAACCTTGCAGTCGCCACGGCGCCAGCGCCGAACCTGGCCCGCCCAGTGGTGTCGCCACTGACAGTTCCAACCCGTTCAACTGGCCCTTGCCGGTGTTAACGGAGCGGATGAATTGCCAGATCGRCAGGGCCGGGTCGCAGCCCAGAGCCCCGCCGCAGGACAGAACCGCGACACTGTCGGGAAGGCCGTAGGGATTGGTCGAGAACGGCGCGGGCTGGGTGATGGTCTGCTGAACGATGGAGCCGATCGACTTGTGGTACGCCGCCACGGATACAGCCCCGCCGCCCGGAACGAGCCATTCGACGGCGAGGTCGAGGTTGTTTGCATAGGTTGGGCTAAGTTCGGGGTCGCCCGCCGAAACAGCCTTCAGGCTGGTCGTGGCGATCGTGAAGCCCGGCCGCAGGCTGCGCAGGTCGGGCCGAACCACGACCTTGGCGGCGCCCAGGCGGACGGTGAGGTCGTCCGTCGGTTCCCAGACCAGATTGGCCGAGGGCAGGACATCGTCATAGCCGCGCCGCGCACGAACCGGCTTGAGGCTTTCGTCAGACTGGACCTGGGAGCCGGTCGAGTCCTGGGTCGTGCGCGCCAAGCGGATGCCGACATCGCCCCAGAACCGCCGGCCAGCGGCGCGGGGCCGCGAGAGTTGAAGATAGGCGGCGTCGTCCCGCTCGCTGATCGCGTAGTTGGTGGCGGCGACCGGCTCGGAACCCAGGCGGAAGGCGTCGCAGGTRGCGCGGGCGCAGGCGCGGCGTAAAAGCGCCAGGCCTCGAACCACGTCCGGCGTCAGCCATCGGCCAGGCGGATTGAGTGCGCCGAACGATACGCCCGCGCCGACCAGCCTGGCGTAGTCGGCGATCGGAATGGCGGCCAGGGCGGCGGGCGTGAGGCCGTTCAGGTTGGCGATCGTCCCGTTCGAACGCGACAGCGTGACCGCCTCGGTGCGGTAGTCCTTGTGCRGGACGCCGGCCTGCCACTCCAGGCCGCCGACCGCGCCTTTCAAGTCGAGGCCGGCGGTCTTGTAGCTGTTATCGACCCAGTTCGGATCGTCGCGAAACTCCGACAGCGTCCAGGCCGAGGCCTGGTCCAGCGTGGCGTCGCCATAGCCCACGAACGGATGGGCGCGGTCGCGGAAGTCGTAGGCGAAGCCATTCACGCCGTACTGATCGAAATGCAGTGTGTTCTGGATAGGATTGCTGAAATCCGAGCGGGAAAAGCCCGCCAGCGCTGTGGCCTCGATCCCGCCTGGGAGTTCGCGGACCGCCGTCAGTGTCGCCTGGCGGAAGATGGTGTCGAGCTCGTCGTAGCGCGCCTCGGACTTGACGTCGACGCCATCGAACGTCCCGGCGATCAGCACCGGCAAGCCAGGGTGGAGCGCGGTGATCACCGGATCGATCGCGGTCACGGCGTTGAGGCCGCAAGATGGGGGCGAGGCTGGGCCGCAAGCGCCCGCGGTACGGAAGGTGAAGCTCTCCAGCAGGAACTCGTTCCGCTTGGATTCCAGCGTCGCGTAGAGCAGGTCCAGCGAGATCCGGGTCCGGTCCGACGGCCTCCAATCCAGGGCGGCGGTCAGGCCCAGGCGCGACTGGGCGGCGGTCATCAACTCCAGGCGCGGAATGCGGGCGTGCAGGGCGGCGTTGACCTCCGCCAGGCTGGCGCCGCCCGTCGCGGCGCCGAAGCCCGGATAGAGCGCCACCCCCGACTGCCAGCCGCCAGCGGTGCTGCCGGCGTCGACGGCGTAGCGTTTCGAATAGGCGGCCGAGACAAGGACGCCCAGGCGGTCGTCGGCCAGCCGGCGCGACAGGACGATCGAGCCGCGCGGCGCCAATCGCTGGGCGCGGCTGTTGTAGGTCTGCTCGGCGTAAAGCCGCAGGCTGCGATCTGGCAGGTCGAACGGCGAGCGGGTCCGGATGTCGACCGTGGAGCCCAGCGAGCCTTCGTCGATATCGGCGGACGCGGTCTTCTGCAGCCGGATCTGCCGAAAGAGGTCGGCGGCGAAGACGTTGTAGTCGAAAGACCGGCCGCGGTTGGTGCCTCCGCCGGCATTGGCGCCGCCAAAGGTGGCCAGGGTCTCCATGCCGTTGATGCGCACGCGCGTGAAGCGGCTGGCGACGCCGCGGATGGCGATCTGGCGGGTCTCGCCGCCGTCGGTCACGGCCGCCGCGCCGGGCAGATCACGCAGGGCGTCGCCCAAGCTGACGGCGCCCGAGCGGGCGATCTCGTCCTCGGTCAGGATGTCGATCGGCGAAGGCGTCCGGCGCCTCAGGGCCGCCGGCAAGCTGGCCCTTTCACGAGCGATGACGCTGACCGGATCCACCTCGGCGACGAGGTCTTCGGTTGGCTGGGGCGCAGGTGAAACGGCGGAGGAGCGGGAGGCGGGCCGGACGCCGGCAGACAAGGGGGCGATGGTGACGACGCCGTCCGCGCCGATCACGAAGGTCAGGCGCGAACCGGCGAGCAGCACGTTCAACGCCGTGGGCAGGGGCATGGTCCCGCGCAGGGCTGGCGCGTGCCGGCCGGCAAGCAGTGGGGCAGGAGCCAGCACGACCACGCCGGCGCGCTCCGACAGCGCCAGCAACGCCCTGGCGAGGGGCTGGGCGGGCTGGTCGAAGGCGAAGACGGAGGGGCGTTGGGCGGCCAGGGCCGGCGCGCTGGTCAGGAGCGCCGTCAGCGTCGCCGCTGACCCGAGCGACCACCTCATCGCGCGCGGATCAGCAGGCCGCCGTCGGTTTCCCGCGCCACCGTCACTGGCAGCACGCGGGGCAGGCCGGCGACGAAAGCGCCGGCCTGATCGGGGCGCAGGCCCGTGGTCACTTTCAAGCCCGCTGCGTTCGGTGCGACCCGGACCCGCAGGCCGTAGCGATTGAGGTCGGCGATCACCTCCGCCAGCGGCGCGGCGGCATAGGCCAACCGTCCCCGACGCCAGGCGCCGGCGTCGCCCACGCCGTCGAGGGGAGCGGCGCGCACGCCCGAGACGTCGGCCMGGGCGCCCTGGCCCGCCGGGACCTTGGCGACGGACGGGCCGCGCGATACCTCGACCAAGCCTTGCTCGACCTCGACCCGAACGCGATCGTCTTGACCTTTGTGGACGTCGAAACGCGTGCCCAGCACCCGTACCTTGGTCTCACCGGCGGCGACCGTGAACGGGTGCGCCTGGTCGCGGGCGACGGCGAAGAAGGCTTGGCCGGCTTGCAAAACATAGGTCCGGCGCGCCAGCCGCCAGCTCGGTCGCAGGCTCGAGGCTGGCCCCAAGGTCACGTGGCTGCCGTCGGCCAAGGCGATCTCGCGAGTCTGCCCCGGCGCGGACACGATCGCGGCCGGCGGCGCCGCCATCACGGCGGCGGCKGCCAGACTGGCGGCCATGGCCGCGGCCGGCCAGGCCCAGCGCGGCGGAGAGGGGCGGGCAGGGCGCGCGGCGGTCGGGGCGGCCAGGGCCTCGTCCAGCAGCAGTAGGGTGCGCTCGGCCTGCTCATACGCTGACAAGTGGCGCAGGTCGGCCTTCAGCCAGGTTTCGAGTTCGGCCGAACGCGCGGGTGGGAAGTCCTCGCCAATCACGGCCAGGGCCCATGCGCGCGCCTGGGCGCCGATCGCGGAGTTAGGATCGACGGGTGCGTTCACGCGACAGGCCTCGATAGTCGATGGTTCCGCGCGCAACGGCGCGCTGGCAGACGGCGGTGGCTTCGTCCACGGTCTTGCGGACCAGGGATTCCGAAACGCCATGACGGCGGGCGATTTCGGCGAAGCTCAGGCCATCCATGCGATTGGCGGTGAGGTAAAGGCGGTGCCGCTCGGGCAGGCCGGCCAGCACCTCTTGCAGCAGGCGCACCTGTTGCTTGGCGATCAGGGCGCGCTCGAGGTCGGGATCCTCATCGGCCGCCAAGGTCGTGGTGTCGTCGAGGGCGGCGCTGGCGCGGCGCAGTTGGCGCCGAGCGTCGTGCATCAGGTTGATGGCGATCCGGAAGACGAAGGCGCGGGGGCTTTCCAGTTGCCGGTCGGCGGTTTGCTCGCCGAGCTTGAAAAAGGCCTGCTGGGCGACGTCCTCGCAGTCGGGCGGGCCTGGGCCGAAACGCGCGCGCAAGAAGGCGCAGAGGTCGCGCCATTCCTTAGCGTACATGGCCGGGTAGGCCGGGTGATCACGCCAAACCTCTTCGCCCACGATTCGAAGCTTTGGTCGCTCCGCCTTGGACACCGCCACTCCCCAAATGCTCTCGGCATCCTTATTGGGCGCGACGATGCGGGTGAACGCTTCGTCGATCAATGGCGCGTCGGGATTTTCGGGCGATCCTGAACTTTTTTGTGCGGATCGATGGGCGGAAAACGTCGTTATGAGGTCGCTCCTCGAAAGCAATAAAAGTCCAATAATTTTAGGAAGTTACCGGTAACTTTCCTCTTTTGTCATCCCTCTCGGCATGCTTATCTCAAATGACACCGGTGACAACAATCCGGTGATGACGGCCTCGAAAGGCCGCGACCTTGAAAGGGAGGGAAACAATGTTCGCGCAATCGCGCCGCGCCGCCACGGGCGCTTCCAGCACTTCGATCTTCGCTCTGATCGCCGCCGCCGGCCTCGCCAGCGCCGCCCACGCTCAGGATCAGCCGCCAGCCGCCGCGCCGGCGCCGGCGGATTCGACCGTCGCCGAGGTGGTCGTCACCGGTTATCGCGCTTCGCTGCAGAGCGCGCTGAATCTGAAGCGCACCTCGAACGTGATGGTCGACGCCATCAATGCCGAGGACATCGCCGACTTCCCCGACGCTAACCTCGCCGAATCCCTGCAGCGCCTGCCGGGGGTCTCGATCGACCGCGACAACGGCGAAGGCCGCACCATCACGGTTCGGGGCCTGGGCAGCGACTTCACCCGCGTTCGCCTGAACGGGCTGGAAGCCTTGTCGACCGCCGGCTCGAATGATTCCGGCACCAGCCCGAACCGCTCGCGCGGCTTCGACTTCAACACCTTCGCCTCGGAGCTGTTCAGCTCGCTGCGCGTGCAGAAGACCGCCTCGGCCGAGACCGATGAAGGGTCCCTGGGCGCCACGATCGACCTGATCACCGGCCGCCCGTTGAACTTCAAGGGCCGCCGCTTGGCGCTGTCGATCCAGGACGCCTATTACGAAGCTGGCGGGCACCACAATCCGCGCGGCGCGGGCCTGATCTCGGACCGTTGGGAGACCAACTGGGGCGACTTCGGCGCGCTGTTCTCGGCCGCCTATAACAAGCGCAACTCGACCATCGACAGCTATCTGCGCTCGCCCGGCCAGTCGGACTACACCTATCGCGGCGCGACCTTCGCCACGACGCCGACCCAGACCGCCGGCCTGCAGCGCCAGGGCTTCGCCGCACCGATCGGCACGGCCTGCAACGCCATCATCACCATGAACGTCACCAACCCGGCGGCCTGCGCGGCCATGGTCGGGTCCAATCCGGCGGCCTATGCCCTGGTCAACAGCCCGCAAGGCCGGGACCTGACCTCGGGCGCGCCAGGCTCGTTGGTGCGGATCCCGGCGTTGCCGGCGCTGAACCAGCAGCAGTTGGAGCAGGACCGTCTGGGCTTGACCGGCTCGGTGCAATGGCGCTCGCCCGACGCCAAGACCACGGTCAGCATCGATGGCGTCTATTCGCGGTTCTATAACAACTCCGAGAACTTCCAGATCAGCCTGGTCGGCCTGAACCGCAACAACACCAACGCCCCCTATAACAGCGCCAACGCCTCGACGAGCGTGGCCAACAAGCGCGGCCTCTACAACACCTGCACGGCCCGCGACGCCACAGCCATCGTGGACGCCATCGACTGCGGTCAGCAGTTGGGCGGCGGGGCGCTCGTGCCGGGTATGGCGTTCAGCTACAACCCCAACAATCTCGAACCATACGACTACTACAACAACCCCGCGTCGGTCGGTTACGTGCCGATCTCGGCCAGCAACCCGTTCGGCCTGGGCCTTCGCGACGCGATGATCGGTCGCCCGTCGGTCCGCCTGATCGACGCCAAGCTCAGCCCTAGCGGCGCCAATGCCGACTATCTGAAGCTGGGCAATGTCGACGTGCGCTCGGCCGACGACCAGCAGATCTACACGACCTTCTTCCAGCAGGGCTCGATCAACATCGAGCACGAGTTCAGCGATCGCCTCAGCGTCAAGGCCGTCTATGGTAGGTCGCGGTCGGTCAATAAGAGCACGGGCTTACTGGCCGACTACATCCGCCTGGACAGCGGCCAGGGCGTGCCCGGCAACGACTACATCGTCTATGACGAGCGCGGCGACGGCGACATGCCGCTGATCAACCTGGGCTTCGACCCGGCCAATCCGGCCAGCTGGGACTTCGTGAAGAACTATTCGGCGCTGCGCATCTATCGCCGCGTCGCCGACAACCACTACGAGGGCGGGCGCTTCGACCTGGCCTACGACCTGGACGACGACAACACCGTCAAGGTCGGCATCTCGCGTCGCAAGTACAGCTTCTTCACCACCCAGTTCCAGCGCACGGTCGGTGAGACGCTGAACCCCTCGTTCAAGGAAGCCAACAGCTCGGTCGCGGCCACCAGCCGTCTGATCGAGTTCGGCAAGCTGCTGAATCTGCCGGAAGGCACGGCCCCCTCGTTCCTGGCCCCGGACAACGCCAAGTTCGCGGCCCTGTTCGGTTTCGACTGCAACTGCGTCAACAAGTGGGGCGACTGGCGGACCTCGGCCTTGGCCAGCCCGGCCAACACCTACGGCGTCGACGAGACCGACACCGGCGCTTATGTACAGTTCGACTTCAGCACCCAGCTGTTCGACCGCACCCTGCGCGGCAATATCGGCACGCGCTACGCCCTGACGGAGCTGGTCTCCAGCGGCCTGACCAACACCGCTCGCCCGATCTCGGCCGAGAACAAGTATCACGACATCCTGCCGTCGATGAACGCGGCCTACGAGTTGTCGGACAGGATGATGGTCCGCCTGGGCGTCGCCAAGGTCATGGCGAGGCCGCTGCTCGGCAACCTGGCGCCGTCGATCACGGCGTTTTCCGCGCCGACCACCACGGGCTCGACCTCGGGTGGCACGATCACCCTGGGCAATCCGAAGCTCAATCCGTTCCGGGCCGTCAACTACGACCTGTCGTTCGAGTGGTACTTCGCCAAAGGCGCGCTGTTCTCGGCGGCGATCTTCGACAAGGAGATCAGCAGCTTCCCGCAGACGGTGATCAGTTCGGGCACGCTGTCATCGATCCTCAACGAGGAGGCCATGGACCAGCTCCGCGCCACCCAGATCCCGGCCACGGGTTCGCCTTCGGCGGCCCAGCTGGCGGCGCTGAACTACATCAACACCCAGTCTTTCGACATCCGCCAGTTCCGCGACGCGCCCGGCGGCTATATCCGCGGGGTCGAGTTCAGCTACCAGCAGAACCTGACCTTCCTGCCGTGGTTCCTGGACAAGCTGGGTGTTCAGGCCAACTACACCCACCTGGAATCCGAGCTGAACTACATCATCGATCCGGGCGCTCTAGCCACGGCGACCGCGGCGGCCCGTCCGCGCATCGTCTCGCCGGGCCCGTTCACCGGCGCTTCGCCGGACGCCTTCAACTTCACCGTCTATTATGACGCCAAGAAGTGGTCGGCCCGCGTCTCGACGGCCTATCGCGCCAAGTATTTCACCCAGTACCCGATCGCGTCGGGCACCTGCGATCCAGGCGTCTGCGACTCCCCGTTGGTCAACGACTTCGTCGGCAGCGAGGCGACCACCAATGTCGACGCCTCGTTCAGCTACAAGTTCAATTCCAACATGTCGTTCAGCGTCGAGATGCTGAACCTGACGAACCAGTCCAGCAACCGGTTCGCCTACGCCAAAGATCCTGTGATCACCGCCTACAGCGCCTCGGGCCGACAGTTCTTCGTCGGGTTCCGGGCGACGTTCTAGGCCAGAGACCCACCTCCTCCCGAGGTGACACTAGGGCGGCGCGGGTCCTTCCCCAGCGCCGCCCGCTCTTCTTTCGTGGAGCCGTACCCATGCGTCTGAAGGCCTTGGCTCTCACGGCCGTCCTGGCGATCACTCCGCTCGCCGTCCAGGCCCAAACTTCCGGAAGCCAGGCCTCCGAGCCCGCACCGCCCAAATTCAAGGCCACCAAGATCGTCCTGGTCGGCGATTCCACGACGGCGGTGCTGGGAGGATGGGGACCCAGCTTCTGCGGCTGGCACGTGACCTCGTTCGCCGCCTGTATCAATCTAGCGCGCGGCGGGCGCTCCAGCGGCAACTATCGCGCCGAGGGCTCCTGGGCGCTGGCGATGGACGAGATCAAGTCGGGTGGGTTCGCCGACACCTACGTCCTGATCCAGTTTGGCCACAACGATCAGCCTGGCAAGCCGGGCCGCTCGACGGACCTAGCCACCGAATTCCCGGCCAACATGAAACGTTATGTCGAGGAGGTGAGGGCGGCCGGCGGCAAGCCGATCCTGGTC
>NZ_JBFUJD010000075.1:0-28572 GCF_056401555.1 Caulobacter sp. P4_E5 | reverse complement strand
GGTTGAGACTGCTGAACAGCACCGCGTGCGTCAGGTCGATCCGGCCGATCCAGTTGTGGAGCAGATCCACGCTGAAACAGGCCAGGCAGAAGGCCAGACCCAGGCGCGGCGACAGCACCAGGATCGCGGTCAGCAGGATCCCGTTCGAGGGAAAAAAGGCGACCGCGTCGCTGATGTCGCGGCAGAACAGCCAGATGCACAGCTCGACCGCCACATAGGCCAGGAACAGCGCGCAAGCGGCGGACAATCCGTGCTTTTGGGCCGACGGCCGATAGAGGTGAAGGCGAACCGCCATTCGAGGACGTCGCCTAGCCCTGGGGCCGGACGCGCGCGCGGCCCGTACCCGCGCGACGATCGATCCCATGATTGCGCAAGCCGGTCATCGCATCCCCCGCGGGCCAAACCCTATGTGGCAAGAGAGCGGGGCCAAGATCAATGAACGGTGGAGCTCAAGCGCGGGTTTGTCGCACCCAAACAAAAGGGCCCGCCGAAGCGGGCCCAGGGGGAGTGTGTTTCTTGAAGAGGATCAGGCCGTGGCGGGATCCGGCACTGCGCCCAGCGCGCCGCTTTCGCGGGCCTTCTTGCCGTAGACGACCTCGAACAGCGGGCTGGCCATCACCGTGGTGACGATCGCCATCAGCACCAGCATCGAGAACAGGGTCGGGCCGATAATGCCCTTCTGCAGGCCGATATTGATGATGATCAGCTCCATCAGGCCACGCGAGTTCATCAGGGCGCCGATGCCCATGGCCGTGTCGTGGTTCTCGCCGGTCAGGCGGGCCGCGGCGTAGCAGGCGCCCCACTTGGCCAGGACCGAGGCGGCCAGGATCCCGACGGCGATCAGCAGCAGGCTCGGCGAGTTGACCATGTCCATGCGGGTGTTGAGGCCCGAATAGGTGAAGAACATCGGCAGCAGCATGACGACCGCGATCGGCTCGACCTTGCGCTTCAGCTCCTCGACCAGCTTGCCGCGCGGCATGACCACACCGAGGATGAAGCCGCCGAAGATGGCGTGGATGCCGACCGCATCCATCAGGAAGGCCGAGAAACAGAAGGCCAGCAAGATCAGCGCCAGGACCGTGGTGCTCATCTGGCCCTCGCGCTCGACCATGCGGCCCAGCGGGGCCAGGATGCGCGGCCCGAAGGTGGTCAGGAACAGCACGTAGGCCAGGCCGCCGCCGATCGCCAGGATCGCCACGCCGGGGCCGCCGCCGAAGGTGGCCAGCACCAGGGCCAGCACGCACCACGACACCGCGTCGTCGAAGGCGCCGGCCGTCAAGGACAGGGTGCCCAGCGAGGTCTTGGCCAGGCCGCGCTCGTTGATGATCCGRGCCAGCATCGGGAAGGCGGTCAGGGCGATGCAGGCGCCCATGAACAGGGTGGCGTTGGCCTGGCTGATGCCGGCGGCGAACAGGCCCGGCACCTTCAGCAGGAACGGCGTGATGGCCGCGGCGATCAGGAACGGCGCGGCGATGCCGGCGAACGAGACGCTCATCGCGCTCTTGGCCTTGGCTTTGAAGTGGTCGGCCTGGAAGCTGGTGCCGACCATGAACATGTAGAGGCCCACGCCCAGTTGGGCGCCGACATAGAGGACGTTCTTGGTCTCCTTGGGGAACAGGGCCAGCTGCAGATGCGGGAACAGCAGACCCAGCAGGGACGGGCCCAGCACCACGCCGGCGATCATCTCGCCCACGACCTGGGGCTGCTTGAGGATCTTCTGGCCCAGCCAGCCGACCACGCGGCAGGTCAGGATGATGACGGCCAGCTGCAGGAAGAAGTGCACGCTGAAATCGGTTGGCGAGAAGCTTTTCGCCGCGGCCTTGGTCGCCGGTCCGTGCGCGTTGAGCAGGTCCGCCGCCGTGGCGAGCGTCTGCGCGAGTAGGTCTGACACTTGAGTTAGCCCCCTAATGGATGGTTTGGCTTTGCGCCTTGACCTCATGCCGCGCAGAGATCGCGGCGAGGCGCAATCGGGGAGCCGCGTTTTTGACGGTTTCGTCAGCCGATTGTTTTCGTTGGCTTATTTTCTGTTGCTCGAACGCTACTATGTAGTAACGTACCTACAAGACAGCCTTGTCAATGTAGGCATGTAGGTACGAAATGGCCGACGGAACGCGCGCATGAAGGTCCTGACCAGCCGCGACTTCAACCAGGATGTCAGCCAGGCCAAGCGCGCCGCAAGAATCGAGCCGGTGTTCATCACCGACCGCGGCCGGCCCACCCACGTGCTGATGAGCGTCGAGACCTACCGCCGCCTGACGGGCCAGACCGAGACCATCGTCGACCTGCTGGCCATGCCGAGCTTGCCCGCCGTCGACCTCGACCAGGCGCGCTCTACCGACACCTGGGATCATCGGGGAGACGCCTGATGCACCTGCTGGACACCGACATCGTCTTCGAGCTGCGCAACGCCAAGGCCGGCGCGACCGACCCTGGCCTGGCCGCCTGGGCCGCCGGGGCGGCGCGCTCCAGCCTGTTCATCTCGGCCCTGACCTTGCTGGAGCTGGAGACCGCCGTCGCCCGCGCCGAGCGCAAGGACAAGGTTCAGGCGGTTGCGCTGCGCGACTGGCTGGACAACCGCGTCGCCCCCGCCTTCGACGGCCGCGTCCTGGCGGTCGACGCCGCCGTGGTCCGCCGCCGGGCCCACGTGCCGCTGGCCGACTCACGCGACGCCCTGCTGGCCGCCACCGCCCTGGAGCACGGCCTGACCCTGGCCACCCGCGACGCGGCCGCCTTCGCCAAGGTCCCGCGCCTGAAGCTGTTCAACCCCTGGGGCTACAAGCCCGAGGCCCTGGACGACGTCGAGGACTGGGGCGAAGCCGCCAAGGTCGGCGCCCAATGGCTGCGCAACATCTTCGTGCGGGGTTAGACCCTACGGCACTCCTGGCGCCTCCGCCGCCTCGGGTGCCGCCTCGGAGGCCGCGGCGACCTTCACCGTGGTGGTGAACGGCGCCAGCGGCGCGCGCACCAGCACCGGCGCGGGCTCGGCCGCGACCTGGACCGGCGCGGCGGGCGCGGCCACCACGAAGACCGGCTTCGGCGCGGGCTTGGCGGCGACGAACACCAGCCGGTTCCCCTTGCAGGTTCCGGCGTTGTACAGGCCCTTCAGATAGCCGCGCCGCACGAAGCCGGCCTTGATGGCGTCGCGGACCATCTGGTCGTGGCGCTCGGCCCCGGTCAGCTGGCGCACCCAACCGCGCATCGGGATCACGTCGGTGACGGTGCGAGCCACCACGCCCAGCACGGGCTTGGACACGCTCTCACCCTTCTTGGCCTTACCGGCGTTCGAGCGGTCGTCGTAGTCGTCGCCCAGCACGGCGTCGAGGCTGTCGATCTCGGCCTTCAGCGGCTCGCAGCCGGTCTTCGGCGGCGCATAGGGATCGGCGACGGCCGTCTTGAGCAGGTCGGGGATCTGCGAGCGCACGACATTGATGTCGCGCAGCGGCGCGACCACGGCCGAGCCCAGATTGTCGGTATTGGCCTCCGCCGAGGTCTGGGGCGTCTTGTCCTGCTTGCCCGCCAGCGCCGCATCGGCCGCCCCTATCCCGAGACACAACGCCAGCAAGGCCACGCCGCATCGGCTGGACTTGACGACTGGCGACGACATTTTCGTGAACTCGCACGGTTGAACCATGCAGGATCAACCCGGTCAGCGGCCCCGCCGTTCCGCCAGGCGCGCGATCGTGATGGGGTCGCCAAGCCAAGCGTTGCCGCGTCGGACCGAAGCATGCTGATCTGGAGCTCATCCTGAATCCGCGAAAGCCGAGCCAAGGCCACCCCATGCCCGACCTCTCGCGCCTGTCGGACGCCGAGCGCCAGATCCTGCTGTTGCTGGCCCGGGCCATACCGCCAAGAGCGCCGCGACCGTGCTCGATCTCACCGAGGGCGCGGTCAACGAGCGGCTGCGCGAGGCGCGACGCAAGACGGGGGTCGGCAGCAGCCGCGAGCTGGCGCGGCTGGCGGCGGCCCCAGAAAATCGTGACGAGAAAATCGGGGTGGCGGGCGCGGCCGTCGGCGGCGACACCGGACGCCGTCCCTTCGCCTCGCGGGTCCGCTGGCCCGTGCTTCTAGGAGCGTTTTCGATGATCGTCTTGGCTTCCGCGGTCGGCGTCTTCGCCGCCCTGGCCGTCGCCGGCCACCCGGCCCCTAAGCCCTTGGGCCCGCCCCGGGTGGTCGCGACCTCTCCCGCCGTCGGCGCCGAGGTGGCGGCTGGGAAAATCGTCCTCAAGGTCACCTTCGACCAGCCGATGGCGCCCGGCTATTCGTTCATCGCGCGCGACAAGGCCAGCTATCCGACCTGCGCGCCCAAGCCGACCCAGTCGGCCGACGGCCGCAGCTTCACCCTCGACTGCGTGGTCCAGCCCGGGGACTACTGGATCGGCTTCAACAGCCCGCGCTTCCGGAACTTCACCTCGGTCGCCGGCGTGCCGGCCACGCCGGGGCTGCTGCGGTTCTCGGCGCACTAGGCGGCGCTCGTCGGGGCGTGGGTATAGAACCCTCTCTCTTTGAGAGAGGGAGGGGCCCGCGCCGTAGGCGTGGGAGGGTGAGTGGTTAGGCGAAGCCTGTTGGTGGTTTCGCGCATCTCACTGAGATTTCAGGATTTATCGGCAGGCGGTGTAACCTCTCACCCTCCCATGCCGCGCATGGGCCCCTCCCTCTCTCTCAGAGAGAGGGAACAGGTAAGGCACGGGCGTTCAGCCTCCTCCGTCCCCCGCCCTCGAAACCGGCCGTATCCTCTACCCACCTCGAAGCACTGGGGAGGGCGCGCGGCCAGCGACCTTCGCGGCTTCGGGGGGTGGTCGAGCGGGGCCAGGTTCGAGGGGGATACTCGAACGGTCCGGGATCTGGTTGCTGGCCAGACCCGCCCGCCGCTGGCGTGGTTGAGGATACAGGGGCGTGTCTAGGCCTTTTGGCCCGTCTCCCTCGACCTCTGGCGCTTGCCGGAAACGGCGAGCGCCAGGTTCCGTTAAGGCCTGAACAGGGCCACCCGACGGGACGCTGGCGCACAACGATCGCGCGGGGCGTCAGGCTTCGTCGAAACGGTAATTCACTCTCCTCCTCCGGACGTCGTCCGGCGCCCCGCATCCCTCCCCAAACCTCGTGGCTCGCGCCGACGAGCCGACAAGTCATGCCCTCCCACCCGAAAGCGGAAGGGAGCGCTTTCGGAGACTCGACATGCCCCTACCCCGCGAACCCCACCTGAAGCGTTCCGCGAACGGCACCCGCGCCAGCCGGCGCCACGTTCGCGAGATGACCTGGCTCCAAGCAAAGCTGGTCGAACGTTTCGCCGCCCTCGCGGCGATGCTCGAAAGACGAAGGAAGCACACCTACAGAGGCGCTCATGGCATAATCGAATATCTCAAGGCGGGAGATCCCGTTCCGCCCGGTCTCCAGAAGGTCGAATTCGATGAGGACGGCAACGAGATAGACAGCCCCGCCCACGAAAAAGCCCCCGGCCTTGCGGCCGAGGGCTCTTCCAACATTGTCTTCCCGGGCGAAGACCCGGGATCGCCGGAAACGCAAGCGCTTGCCGCGGTCCCGGCTCGGCGCGCTACGCGCTTGGCCGGGATGACAGTTTTAACGGACTAGCGGATGACCCGCGCGCCCTTGCCCTTCATCACGGCCTCGACTTCCGCTTGGCGCACCATCGAGGTGTCGCCCGGCGTGGTCATGGCCAGGGCGCCGTGAGCCGCGCCGTACTCGACGGCGGCCTGGGGGCCCTTGCCTTCCATGAAGCCGAAGGCCAGGCCCGAGGCGAAGCCGTCGCCGCCGCCGACGCGGTCGTAGATCTCGAGGTTCTCGCGCATCATCGAGGCGTAGAACTCGCCGCCGGCGTACAGGATCGCCGACCAGTCGTTGACCGAGGCGGTCTTGGCGTTGCGCAGGGTGGTGGCGGCGACCTTGAAGTTCGGGAACTGCTTCACAGCGGTCTCGATCATCTTCTTGAAGTTGGCCGGGTCGATCGAGCTGATGTGCTCGTCCAGGCCCTCGACTTCAAAGCCCAGGCAGGCGGTGAAGTCTTCTTCGTTGCCGATCATCACGTCGACGTACTGGGCGATGTGACGGTTGACCTTCTGCGCGCCTTCCTTGCCGCCCTGCGACTTCCACAGCGAGGCGCGGTAGTTCAGGTCGTAGGAGATCACGGTGCCGTACTTGCGGGCCACTTCGACGGCTTCGATCACCGCTTCGGCCGTGTTCGAGGCCAGGGCCGCGAAGATGCCGCCGGTGTGGAACCAACGCACGCCTTCTTCGCCGAACAGCTTTTCCCAGTTCACTTCACCGGGGCGGATCTGCGAGGCGGCCGAGTGACCACGGTCGCTGCAGCCCAAAGCGGGACGAACGCCGAAGCCCTTTTCGGTGAAGTTCRGGCCGACGCGGGTGTTGCGGCCCAGGCCGTCGAAGTCGCGCCAGATGACGTGGGAGGTGTCGACACCACCCTGCATCATCAGATCCTCGACCAGCCAGCCCAGGTCGTTCACCGGCAGCGCGGTGACGGCGGTCGAGCGCTTGCCCCAGCACTTCTTGAAGGCGCGGGCGACGTTGTATTCGCCGCCGCCTTCCCAGACATTGAACTGGCGAGCGTTGCGAACCCGGCCGAAGCCCGGGTCGAAGCGCAGCATCACTTCACCGAAGGAAGCGCAGTCCCACTTCGTTTCCGAAGCCGGGCGGATGTTGAGGATATTGTCGGTCATTTAGGCCTTCCCACGAACCTTCTTGATCAGGTCAACAGTCTCGCGGACCTTCTTGGAGATGCCCGCGTAGTCCTTGGCGTCCAGCATTTCCTGGGTGATCAGCTTGGAGCCCATGCCGGCGGCGACGATGCCCGCGCCGAACCACTTCTTCACCGAGGCCTCGTCCGGATCGACGCCGCCCGTCGGCATGATGCGGGTCCAGGGCATCGGGCYCAGCACCGCCTTGACGAAATCGGGGCCGCCGACCGACGAACCCGGGAACACCTTGACGATCTCGCAGCCCAGTTCCTCGGCGTACGAGATTTCCGAGGCCGAGCCGCAACCCGGCGAATACGGGATCTTGCGGCGATTGCAGACCTTGGCGACGTCGGCGTTCAGGATCGGGCCGACGACGAACTTGGCGCCGTTAGCGATGTAGATGCCGGCGGTCGGGGCGTCGACGATCGAGCCCACGCCCATGATCACGCGCGGGTCGGCCTCGGCGAAATAGCGGGTGACTTCGTAGAAGACGTGGCTGGCGAAGTCGCCGCGGTTGGTGAACTCGATGCAGGGCGCGCCGCCGTCGGCGCAGGCCTGGATCACGCTCTTACAGACCTCGACGTCCGGGTGATAGAAAACCGGGATCACACCCTGGTCCATCAAGGCGGTCAGCACCGCCATACGGTCTTTTACCATCATAGACTCCTTCCCGAAGGATCGTTCTTGCGCGGATGGCCGTTTGGGCCGCCGCGCGAGCAATATTTCGCCGGTATTGGCTCAGGGCGTTCCCTTAGACCGCGTCGGGCGCGGGCGCCATACCGGGCTTGCCGCGACGTCGAACTAATGGAGCGTGAGGCGCGGAGTCGGGACCACTTGCTGGTCGCTCTCACGCGCAAAGTCTCTGGTCGTCGCTTCCTTCCCCGAACTCTTTTCCTTTTGGCGCCCTGCCCTCGCCCGGTCGCAAAAGTGAGGGCGTCGGTATGACCCGACGCCCCGGAAGTTTGCGCAGGAGCGAGCTCAAAGAGCCGCAAACGAGACGGCCAACCACGACGCTGCACCGAAACGTTATGACACCGGTGTCACCGGAAACCGGGGAAGTGGCCAGGCCACTTCGCCACCGGTGTCATGGGGAGATAATCAGAAAGCGGAGAGGAGCGCAAGCGCTGTCGAGGTTGGAAATGAGGACGAGCAAGCGCTTGAAAATGAAAGCCTTTGCGGGAATGGAAAAACGGCGTTTCGCCGCCCCTCACTTCCCGGCCTCCCCACCTCCGACTTCCCCGGCGAAGGCCGGGGCCCAGATTCAACCGGAGCGGCTGGGGATGATGCGCCAAGCGGCGACGCCCTTCCCTCCACGTTCACGGATTCGATCTGGACCCCGGCCTTCGCCGGGGAGGTCGGATCGGGAGATGGTCACCCCGTATTGCGCAGCCCCGCCGCGATGCCCGCGACCGTCAGCTGGATGGCCAGGCGCAGCGACTCGTCCTGGTCCCCGGCTCGGCGGCGCGACAGCAGCTCGAGTTGCAGGTGGTTCAGGGGGTCCACCGACCGGCCGGCCAGGGCCACCGACTCGGAAAGGTCCGGCTGGTTGTCCAGCAGGGCCGAGCCGTTGCGGATCTCCAGCGCCAGGCGGGCCGCCGCCTCGTGCTCGCGCTGGATGGTCGCGAAGATCCGCTCGGCGTCGGCCTTGTCCGGCGACAGGGCCACGTAGCCGGCGGCGATACCCATGTGGCTCTGGGCCAGGGCCAGCTCCATGTTCGACAGCAAGGACGCGAAGAAATCGAAGTTGCCGGCCAGGTCGCGCAGCTGCTCGACCGACAGGCCGGCCCGCTCGACGCCCGAGGCGAAGCCGTACCAGCCCGGCAGCATGAAGCGGGCCTGCGACCAGCTGAACACCCACGGGATGGCGCGCAGGTCCTCGATCTTGCGGCTGGCGGTGCGACTGGCTGGGCGGCTGCCGATGTTGAGGCGGGCGATCTCGCTGATCGGCGTGACCGACCAGAAGAAATCCTCGAACGCCGGGTCGTCATAAACGAGGGCCCGATAGCCCTCGAACGAGCTCTGGGCCAGGGCGGTCATGGCCGCCTCGACCTTGGGGTCGGGGCGGTGGGCCGGCCGGTCGCTGGCGATCAGCACGGCGGCGGCCAGGCCGTCGAGATTGCGGCGAGCGGTCGGCTGGTCGCCGAAGCGGCGGGCGATCATCTCGCCCTGCTCGGTCATGCGGATGCGGCCCTGGACGGTGCCGGCCGGCTGGGCCAGCACGGCCTCGGCGGCCGGTCCCCCGCCCCGCCCGACGCTGCCGCCGCGGCCGTGGAACAGCTGCAGGCCCACGCCCATCCGGTCGGCCTCGAACGCCAGGGCCGAGGCGCCCCGCGCCACCCCGCGTCGGGAGGCGACATAGCCGCCGTCCTTATTCGAGTCGGAATAGCCGAGCATGATCTCCTGCACCGGCCGGTCGCCCAGGATGGTCCGCGACAGCGGCATTTCCAGCCACTGGCGCAGCACGGCCGGGCCGTTCTCGAGGTCGCCGATGGTCTCGAACAGCGGCGCGACCTTGACCGAGGCGCGGGGCGCGGCCCCGCCCCACACCAGGCCGACCTGCTTGAGCAGGACCAGCGGCTCGAGGATGTCGGACAGGGTCGCGGCCTTCGAAATGATGTACGCGCCGAGGCAGCCGTGACCGTAGTCGCGCACCGCCTGGGCGGCGGCGTCCATAGTGGCCAGCTCCCGCGTCGTCTCCTCGCCATAGGCGGTGAACGGCGAGACCAGGGGGCGCTGGTGCGACAGCTCTTCGATCAGCACCTTGCAGCGGGCGTCCTCGTCGAGGTCCAGATAGCGGACGCCGGCCCCGGCGCGCTGGAACAGCTCATGGACGGTGCGCTCGTGGACGTCGGCGTTCTGGCGCAGGTCCAGGCTCATCAGGTGGAAGCCGCAAGCCTTGGCCACCGCGACCAGAGTGCGCAGGGACGACCCGACCAGGCGCTCGCCGCCGTTGCGTTCCAGGCTGTCGATGATGACCGACAGGTCGGCGACGAAGGCGTCCGGGTGGCCATACGGCTCGACGTCGGTGGCGCCGTTGGCATAGGCCACCGGCTGGCCGGTCAGCCTCTGCGACACGGCGGTCAGGCGGTCGAACACCAGCTCCAGGGCCAGGCGGTACGGCTCGTCCAGACGATGGACCGACGGATCCTTGGTCTGGGCCGCCAGCGCCAGCAGCTCTTCCGAGACCGGCGTATAGGCGGTCGAGACGGCCAGGTTCGACCACAGCTTGCGGACCTCGCCGGCGTACCAGTCGAGGATCACCCGCGACTGCGAGCTGAGGGCCAGCTTCAGGGTCTCGCCGTTGACGCCGGGATGGCCGTCGCGGTCGCCGCCCAGCCACGAGCCCATCTTCAACAGCGGCGCCAAGTGCCCGTGCTCGCCAATCTTGGCCGYCCAGTCGCCATAGAGGTCGATGATCGCCGGCAGGATCGAGGTGCGGACAATCGACAGGGCGTTGCGGATCTCGTCCTTCACGGTGATCCGCTCGGGCCGGTACAGGCGGGTGCGCCACATCAGGGCGATCTCGCGGAACAGGCTCTCGCGGATCTCGGCGTCGAGGTCCGGCGGCAGATGGTGGCGGCGCAGGGCCATCAGCCGCGAGATCTCGGTCTCGCGGTCGACCATGCTGCGGCGGCGCACCTCGGTCGGGTGGGCGGTCAGCACCGGCACGACGTTCATGGCCGCGAAGATCTTGGCCAGCTCGGCGTCGGTCTTGCCGTGATCCTTCAGGATGCGAACCGCGTCGATCAGGGTGCGCGGACGCTCGTCGCCCGGCTGGGCGTCGACCTCGGCGTGGCGGCGACGGCCGGCGACGTCCTCGCCGATATTGGCCAGCAGCGAATGGCTGGCGAAGGCCCGGGCCAGGAACACGGCCTGCTCGGTGGAGAGGTCGGCGAACAGATGGTCCAGCACCGGCGCCTGACCGGTGGCTTCGTCCTCGCGGGAGGCGGCCTTGCGCGCCTGGATCACCAGGGCGGCGGCCTCGTCGCCTTCCAGATAGGCGATGGCCTCGGCCAGCAGATCGCTCAGCAGATTGGCGTTCTGGCGGACGTGACGGCTGGTCGGACGGTCGACGTCGATCGACAGGGCCGGATTGCGCATGCGCGGACTCCAAGGACCGCGCGCGGTGCGGCCCCCCACTGGAATGGATCTCGAGAACGCGTCACGGCCCCGAAAGCGTCTCCAGGGCCTGACGTCGCGGCGCCCTCTAGCGCGCTTCACCGAGCGGGGAAAGCCGCCCGGCACGATGGTTGCGCTACCATCGTATTTTCGCGCGAATTTGTGTCGCTAGCGCGCCAGCCAGCCGCCATCCACGGGCAGAGTAATCCCTTGGACGTAGTCGGCGGCGGGCGAGGCCAGGAACACGGCGGCGCCGCCGATGTCCTCGGGACGGCCCCAGCGAGCGGCCGGGATACGGGCCAGGATGGCGGCGTTGCGATCCTGATCCGCGCGCAGGGCCTCGGTGTTATTGGTGTCGAAATAGCCCGGCGCGATGGCGTTGACGTTGATCCCCTTCGTCGCCCACTCGTTGGCCAGGATCTTGGTCAGGCCGGCCAGGCCCGACTTGGCGGCCGTGTACGACGGCACGCGGATGCCGCCCTGGAACGACAGCAGGCTGGCGATATTGATCACCTTGCCGGCCACGCCGTTCACGGGGCCCTGCTTCAGCGCCTGCTTGGCGAAGGCCTGGGTCAGGAAGAAGACGACCTTCAGATTGGTGTCCATCACCGCGTCCCAGTCGGCTTCCGAGAACTCGATCGAGTCGGCGCGACGGATGATGCCGGCGTTATTGACCAGGATGTCGACCTTGCCGAACGCGGCCACGGTCTCGTCGACCACGCGCTGGACGGGCTCGATCGACCCGAAGTCGGCCTTGATCGACAGGAACTTGCGGCCCAGGGCCTCGACGGCGGCTTGGGTCTCGGTCGGCTCGCTGCGGCCCGCGGCGGCGATGTCGGCGCCGGCCTGAGCGAGCGCAATGGCGATCCCCTGCCCGATCCCGGTGTTGGCGCCGGTGACGAGCGCGACCTTGCCTTCGAGGCTGAACGGATTGGCCATGTCGAGTTCCTGTTCTCTGAACTTGTCATCCCGGACGGCCTGAAAGGCCGATCCGGGACCGCGGCAAGCGCGAATGCCTGCAGCGGTCCCGGCTCTGCGCTTCGCTCCGGCCGGGATGACAACCGAAGTGAAACGGAAGAGGCCTGTGGCCTACTTCAGCTGGCAGATGTCCAGCACGTTCATATCGGTATAGTCGAGGTTCTCGCCGCCCATCGCCCAGATGAACGTATAGTTGGCGGTGCCCGAACCCATGTGGATCGACCACGGCGGGCTCATCACGGCTTCCTCGTTGGCGATCACGATGTGACGCATCTCGTCCGGCTCGCCCATGTAATGGAAGACCCGGTCGTTCTCGCCCAGATCGAAGTAGAAATAGGCTTCCGAGCGGCGGTCGTGCAGGTGGGGCGGCATGGTGTTCCAGACGCTGCCCGGCTTCAGCACGGTCATGCCCAGCAGGAGCTGGGCCGACTTGCAGATGGTCGGCACGATGTACTGGTAGATGGTGCGCTCGTTGCTGGTCTCCAGCGCGCCGCGCTCCAGGGCGACGGCGTCGGCGAAGGCCAGCTTCTTGGTTTCGAACGAAGCGTGGGCCGGCAGGCTGACCAGGTAGAAGCGGGCCGCGGCGCCGCCGATGCCTTCGAACGTCACGTCCTTGGCGCCCATGGTGACGTACAGACCGTCACGCGGGACGATCTCGTAGGCCACGCCGTCGACGGTGATCTTGCCGGTCGTGTCGCCGACATTGATCACGCCCAGCTCGCGGCGCTCCAGGAACGGATGGCCGGCGGCCGAGGCGGGCTYGGTCTGGTCGGGCAGCTTGATCGCCGTGGTGGCGACGACGCCGCCGACGACGAAGCGTTCGGCGTGATTGTAGGTCAGGACGATCTGGCCGTCCTGGAACAGGCCCTGCATCAGGTAGCGATCGCGCAGGTCGTCGTTGCTGACCGCGAACATCATGTCCGGATGGGTGGCGTGGTAGGTCTTGGCGAACATCGGGTAGTCTCCGGAAGGGTGTTCTTATTCGGCGGCGGCGCGCAGCGTGGCAGGGCGAGCCCAGTCCGGACGCTGGTCCAACTTGTAGGCCTTCTTAGGCAGGTTGTACGTCAGATCGACGATCACCTCTTCGGCCTCGACCAGGTCCATGCGGTGCTCGGCGACCATGCGGGCCAGGAAGGCGCTGTCGACGCGGCGGGCCACGTCGTGACGGGCCGGGATCGACAGGAAGGCGCGGGTGTCGTCGTTGAAGCCGACGGTATTATAGAAGCCGGCGGTTTCGGTGACCTGCTCGCGGAAGCGCATCATGCCTTCCGGGCTGTCGTGGAACCACCAGGAGGGGCCCAGCTTCAGCACCGGATAGTGGCCGGCCAGCGGGGCCAGTTCGCGGCTGTAGACGGTCTCGTCCAGGGTGAACAGGATCACCGACAGGCGCGGATCGTTGCCCAGGCGGCTCAGCAGCGGCTTCAGGGCCGAGACGTACTCGGTCCGCATCGGGATGTCGGCGCCCTTGTCGCGACCATGCGACGCCAACAGGCCGGCATTGTGGTTGCGGTGCGAGCCGGGGTGGATCTGCATGACCAGCCCGTCGTCCAGGCTCATCTTGGCCATCTCGGTCAGCATCTGGGCGCGGAACAGCTCGGCCTTCTCGGGCGTGACGTCGCCCTTCACCAGGCTGTTGAACAGCGCCTCGGCCTCGACGTCGGAAAGGTCGGCGGTGGCTGCCGTCGGATGGCCGTGGTCGGACGAGGTGGCGCCCGCGTCGATGAAGGCGCCCCGGCGCAAACGGTGCGCTTCCAGGTAGCTCTTCCAGCTGTAGACGTCCTGGCCCGAGGTCTCGGCGAAGCGCTCGAAGGCGCGCGGCGAGCGCTCGTCCTCGAAGTCGATGACGGCATCGGGGCGATAGGCGGTGATGACGTGGCCGCCCCAGCCGCTCTCGCGGATGGCGTGGTGGTGCTTCAGCGTCTCGTGCGGCCCCTCGGTGGTGGCCAGGGTCTCGATGTTGAAGCGGTCGAACAGCGCGCGCGGCCGGAAGGCGTCGGTGGCCAGGGCCTCGTTGATGCGGTCGAAATAGTCGTCGGCGTTCGAAGCGTCGAGGAACTCGGTGAAGCCGAACACCTTGGAAAACACGTGGTTCAGCCAGATCCAGGACGGCGTGCCGCGGAACAGGTGGAAATTGCTGGCGAAGAGGCGCCAGGCCTCGCGCGGATCGGTCGCCGGGACGCCGGCCTTGGACCGCACCTTCAGGGCGTCCAGGCTAATCCCTTGGCTGTAGAGCATCCGATACAGGTAGTGGTCCGGCGCCAGCAGCAGGTCGGTGGCGTCCTGGAACGGCTCGTTGGTGGCGAACCAACTGGGATCGGTATGCCCATGCGGGCTGATGATCGGCAGGTCCTTGACCAGCGCGTAGAGGCCCCGCGCATAGGACCGCGTGGTCGGATCCGCTGGGAACAGTCGATCGTCGTGGAAATTCAGAGGCCTAGCCATGGCGGTGCGTCTGCTCCCTGCTTTTTAGCCTGCGGCTTCGCGGATGGCCGCTTCGGTCCGCTTGGTAACCGGTGTCATGGTCCTATGCAAGCCGAAGGCGGCTGCAATTCATCAAGCCGGAACGGGTCCCGAGGACTCTCGGACCACCAAACTCGGCTCGGTCTTGGTCGCGTCGCGCGGTTCTCGCCGCTCGACACCGATCAGCTTCTCGGCGGCCATGCGTCCGATCTCGCGGGTCGGCGTATGGACCGTGGTCAACGGCGGCCAGACGGCCTGAGCGATCTGGAAATCGTCAAAGCCGACGACGGTCAGATCTTGCGGCACCGACAGGCCAGCCTTGCGCGCCGACTGCAGAACGCCCGCGGCCATTTCGTCGTTGCCGCAAAAGATCGCCGTCGGGCGCGGCGTCCGCGCCAGCAGGGCGTCGCCGCAGGCCACGCCGGATTCGAAAGTATAGGCGCCTTGGGCGATGTCGCCCGGCGTAAGCTTAAGGCCGGCCTCGGCCAGACCGTCCTCGAAGCCCCCTCGCCGCTCGTGCGACGAGCGGAAGCTTTCGGGACCCGAGATGAAGGCGATGGCCTTGTGGCCCAGCGCGATGATGTGGCGCGCCGCCTGGACGCCGCCCAAGCGGTCGTGGCCGACGATCATGTGCTCGGGCTTGTCCAGCTCGACCGAGGCGATGCGGATGTAGGAACAACCGATTTCGTTCAGCAGCTTGGCGACCCGCTCGTCCTCCGACACCGAAGGCGGCAGCACCACGCCATACAGCTTCTGACGCTCCACGAAGGAGCGGATGTCGGTCAGGAACGTCGGGCTGGCGCGGTCGCAAGGGTGAACGACCAGCTCGAAGCCCGAGCCGCGCAGGCCGTCCAGCAGACCCAGCTGCATGTTCACGACGTACTGCGGATTGGGGTTGTCGTAGACCATGCCGATCAGGAACGAACGGCGGAACGCCAGGCCACGCGCCTGCGGGTCGGGAGCATAGCCCCACTCGGCGATCACCGCCTCGATCCGCTCGCGGGTTTCGTCACGCACGAAGGGAGACTGGTTGATGACGCGTGAGACGGTCTTCTTGGACACCCCTGCCAGGCGGGCGATGTCGTTGATGGTGGCCCTGCGGCGGCCACCCTCCACGCCAGTCTCTCCCCCTTCCTGGGCAATGGCTTCCGGGGTCGAGGAAGGCGGCTTTGAAGAGTTCACGGCGTTTCCAGCAGCTTTAGGCATTTTCTTTTGTCATACTCTAGCCGCGCAAGCGCCGCCAACCTAGGACGAAACGTCTGCTTGCGACCCGACTGACACCGGTTACCATGTCACTGACGGTCCAATTTGGCGACACTCAACCCGGCGACCACGATCAACGATGACTGAAACCACCCTGGCCCAGCGCGAATCGATCCACCCCGTGGACCCTCGGGACCACGTGGCGATGGCCTTGCGAGACCTCGTCGCCAGCGAGAAGCTTGACCTTCACGGACAGTCGATCACCGTCCGCGGCGACGTTCCCAAGGGCCACAAGATCGCTATCCGCGCCGCCAAGGCCGGTGACGACGTCCTGAAATACGGCTGGCCGATCGGCCGGGCGGTCGTCGACATCGCGGTCGGCGATCACGTCCACGTCCACAATGTCGTGACCCGCCTGGAGGGCGTCGAGGGCTACGCCTTCACGCCGATCGCGCCCGAGCCGCGCACCGCTCCCTCGGCCCGCACCTTCGACGGCTATCGTCGGAAGAACGGCCGGGCCGGCACCCGCAACGAGATCTGGGTGCTGTGCACGGTCGGCTGCGTGGCCAACACGGCCCGCCGTATCGCCGAGAAGGCCAACCAGCGCTTCGCCGGCCGCGTCGACGGCGTCTACGCCTTCCCCCATCCGTTCGGCTGCTCGCAGCTGGGCGACGACCTTACCCACACCCGCAAGCTGATCGCCGGCCTGGCCAGCCACCCCAACGCCGGCGGCGTGCTGATCCTGGGTCTGGGCTGCGAGAACAACCAGCTGAAGGCCCTGCTGGAGTCCGCGCCCGATATCGACGGCGAACGCCTGAGAAGCTTCACGACCCAGATGGTCGAGGACGAGCTCGAGGACGGCCTCGCCGCCGTCGAGGCCCTGATCGAAATCGCCGAGCAGGATCGCCGCGAGCCGATCCCGGTCTCAGACCTGGTCGTCGGTCTCAAGTGCGGCGGCTCGGACGGCTTCTCCGGAGTCACCGCCAATCCGCTGGTCGGCCGCATCGCCGACAAGGTCGCCGACGCCGGTGGCACACCGGTCCTGACCGAGATCCCCGAGGTGTTCGGCGCCGAGAACGTCCTGCTGCAGCGCGCCGCCAGTCGCGAAGTGTTCGACCAGGCCGTCGGCGTGATCGACGACTTCAAGCGCTACTTCATCGACAACAACCAGCCGATCTACGAAAACCCCTCGCCCGGCAACATCGCCGGCGGCATCACCACCCTGGAGGAGAAGTCTCTAGGCGCGGTGCAGAAGGGCGGACGCGCTCAGCTGGTCGAGGTGATCCGCTATGGCGAGCGCGTCGGTCCGCATGGCTTGACCCTGCTGGAGGCCCCCGGCAACGACGCCGTGTCGTCGACCGCCCTGACCGCCGCCGGCGCCACGGTGATCCTGTTCACCACCGGCCGCGGCACGCCGCTGGGCTTCCCCGCCCCGACCCTGAAGATCGCCTCGAATTCGGGCTTGGCCCAGCGCAAGCCCGGCTGGATCGACTTCGACGCCGGCCAGGTGCTGGCGGGCGTCTCGATGGACGACGCCGCCGACGCCCTGATGGACCTGGTGGTCGACACCGCCTCGGGCAAGGCCACCAAGGCCGAGCTGAACGGCGAGCGCGAGATCGCGATCTGGAAGTCGGGCGTGACCCTCTAGGAAATGGTCAAGCCAATTGCCACCAAGGTCAGACTACAGCATGTAGGCTGCCAATCCTTCCGTTACGAAACCCCAGGCGTGCTCCCTTGACGGCTTCTTCCGCGACCTCCCCTGCCCTGCGTCTGAGCGCGACCAGCTATCCGGGCGCTATCCCCGGCGTCGTCCTGCCGACCTACGATCGTGACAAGGTCCAGGTCGGCATCGTCCATTTCGGCCCCGGCGCCTTTCACCGCGCCCACCAGGCGTTCTATTTCGACCAGCTGCTGGCCAAGGACCCGCGCTGGGGGATCTGCGCCGTCTCGCTGAAGAGCCCCGGCGTTCGCGACGCCCTGGAGCCCCAGGACGGGCTCTACACCTTGGCCCAGCTGGACGCCGAGACCACCTTCCGCGTCGTCGGTTCGATCGTCGAGGTTCTGGTCGCCCCGGAAGATCCCCCGTCGGTGTTCGCGCGCCTCGCCGCCCCGACCACCCGTATCGTCACCCTGACCGTGACCGAAAAGGGCTACACCCTCTCCAGCGCCGGCGGCCTCGACGAGAGCCATCCGGACATCGTCCATGATCTGGCCCATCCGCGCGAGCCGAAGAGCGCCGTCGGCTACATTGTCGAGGGTCTGCGCCGCCGGTTCGCCGCGGGCCTCGCCCCCTACGCCGTCGTGGCGTGCGACAACCTCGCCGACAACGGCTGGCGTCTGAAGGCGGCCGTCGTCGCCTTCGCGTCCAAGGTCGACGCCGACCTCGCCGCCTGGATCGAGCGCGAAGCCAGCTTCCCGCGCACCATGGTCGACAGCATCACCCCGGCCACCGATGACGCCCTGCGCGCCCGCGTCCAGACCGCCACCGGCCTGGAAGACGCCTGGCCGATCCAGCGCGAAGCCTTTACCCAGTGGGTGGTCGAGGACGTGCTGCCGGCTGATGCGCCGGACTTGGCTAGCGTCGGCGTCATCCTGACCGACGATGTGCGCGGCTTCGAACGCGCCAAGCTGCGCCTGTTGAACGGCGTCCACTCCACCCTGGCCTATGCCGGTATCCTGCGCGGCCATGAGACGGTGTTCGAAGCGGTCAGCGATCCGGCCCTCGAGGCCCTGGCCCGCGACCTGATGGTCAAGGACATCATCCCGACGCTCACTGCGCCGCGGGGTCTGGACCTGGCCGAGTATGCCGAAGCCATCCTGGCTCGGTTCCGCAATCCCGAAATCCGCCACTTCCTGGCGCAGATCGCCTGGGACGGCACCCAGAAGCTGCCGTTCCGGATCCTCGGCACCTTGACCGAGACGCTGGAGGCCGGCCGCTCGATCGAGCGCCTGGCCATCTCGCTGGCGGCCTGGATGCGGTTCGTGGCCCTGCGCGCCAAGACCGGCGAAGCGATCACCGATCCGCTGGCCGACAAGCTGTCGGAAATCGGCGTCGGCGCGACTGGCGACGCCAAGACCGATGTCTCGGCCTTCCTGGCGCTGAGCAGCGTGTTCCCAGCCAACCTGACCGGCAACCCGATCTTCGTGGAAGCGGTCGAAATGGCCTACGCGAACCTCGCTTAACGGGTCACGCCTTTGGCGGTCAGCACCGGAATGACGGTGCTGACCATGATCCTCAGGTCGAACAGGAACGATCGGCGGCGCAGGTACTCGGCGTCCAGAGCCACCTTGTCCGCGATGGCCAGCTCGTCGCGGCCGTTGATCTGCGCCCAGCCGGTGACGCCAGGCCGCAGGACATCGACGCTGGCGGCCTTGCGCGCCGCGATCAGGTCATCCTGGTTGAACAGCGCCGGACGCGGGCCGACCAGGCTCATGTGGCCGACCAGCACGCTCCACAGTTGCGGCAGCTCGTCGAGACTGAGCTTGCGCATCATCGGCCCCAGCGGCGTCAGCCAGCGGTCAGGATCCTCCAGCAGATGCGTGGCGACCTCAGGCGTATCGATCCGCATGGTGCGGAACTTCGGCATGGGAAACAGCGTCGAGCCCTTGCCCACCCGTTGCGACCAGTAGAGTCCCGGCCCCGGCGACGTCAGGCGCACCAGCAGCCACAGGGCCGCCAGCGGGACGGCCAGCACGATCAGGCCGACCGCCGCCGCCAGGAAGTCGAAGGCGCGCTTCACCTAGCCTCCAGGGATCAACCCAGGTCGCCGCTGGCCGCGTCGAGCAGCAGATAGGCCCGGCCCGCATCCGACGACAGCAGCGCCGCCAGCAGGAAGCCTTCGCGGTCCTGGCCGGCGGCCTCGTCGATCATGCCGGCGTAGCGCTTGAGGAAGCGCTCGGTGTTGCTCTTCAGCGTGGCATCCGAGAACAGACGGCGGACCAGACGGCGGATGGCGGCGGGGGCCAGGCGCTTGACCACCTCGCGGGCGCCGGTGGCGTCTCGGGTCTGCAGGGCGGCGGCGATCTCGTCGATGCGGCCGCGCGGCAGCAGGGCGTGCGGGTCGATCCCCATGGCGGTGATTTCGGCCGCCAGCTTCTCGCCCAACGCGGCATCGCCCGGCGAGCTGTTCTCGATACCCGAAAGCAAGCTGCGCCAGCTCCAGCCCCCCTCGCCGTCCGGCTCCGGCGGCGGCGTTGAAGACTGCTTGCGCGGCGCGGCCTGCTCGAACACCGAGCGGAACTCCTCGTCGGAGGCCGTCGGCGTCAAGCGCAGGCGGCGACGGTCGGCGGGCGGCTCGTCCTCGTCGTCGAACTCCGCCATCGGTAGGGGCTGAGGCGGTTGAACCGCTGGCGGCGGCGCGGCGGAACGCTTTGGCGGTTGCGTAGGCGAAGCCGCGCGAGCGGCCACGGTGGCGGCGCTAGAGGCCGTGACGGCCCCAGCCGCTTCGCTGAGCATTTCGTAGTTGCGGCGCACGCGTTCCTGGAAGGCCTGATCGATCGACGCCGTCTCCTCGGCGGTGCGGCGAATGGCGTTCATCAGCTGCTCGACGCCCTGCTCGATCGAGATGCGGACCTCGGCGGCCTTCTGCAGGGCTTCGGCCGGCAGGTCGGCGGTGCGCTTGCCGATCTCGGCCAGCATGCCTTCCAACTCGTCCAAGGTGCCACGCGCGGACTGGACGGAGTCGGCCAGCTTCTGCGAGGTGCGCGCCCCGGCCTGTTCGACCATCTGGGCCGAGTGCTCGATGATGTCGCGCGCCTCTTCCATGCGAGATTCGAAGACGGCGTCGGCTTTCTGGCCAGCGGCGAAGGCGATCTCGTTCAGCTGGTCGACGCGGCTGCGGGCGGCCTCGACGCGGGCCTCGACGCTTTCGCTGGCCTTGAGCGCGGCTTGAGCCATCGCTTCCATGGCCGCCTTCAGCTCTTCCTCCAGCAGGGTGCGCTGGTTCTCGGCGACGTCGCCGATGGTTTCGAGCGTTTTCTTGGCGTTGTCGGCCAGGGTTTCCCGATGGGCGGTCGCGCCCTCGGCCAGTTCGCGGAACTGGTCGGCGGCGGAGCTGATCAGGCCGCGCAGGATCTCCGCGCCCATGGAGGCGGTGTCGGACAGCTCGGTGGCCCCGACCCGAGTATAGGCGACGAACTCGGTGAGCTGGGCCGTGCGCGTCTCGGCCTCGGAGGCGAAGTCCTCCTGATCCGAACGCAGCGCCTGGCTGACCTCCACGAGCGCGGCGCGCTGGGCGGCCAGACTCTTCTCGACCGAAGCGACCTGATCGCCGACGCCATGGCCGGCGGTCTCCAGGCGCGCGATCTGGCGCGAGAGGTCCTCGGCGCCGACGCGGGCGGCGTCGGAGGCTTCGGCGGCGGCGGCGGCCAGATCGGCGGCGCGGGCGGCCAGGGCGGCCTCGGCCTCGCGCAGTTGGGTCTCGGCTAGGTCGGAGGCTTCGGCCACCATGCGGGCTTGGCTGCCGATCGCGTCGACCACCGCCGTGGAGCGCGCGTCCAGCGACTGCGACAGGGACTCCATCGCGGTGCGCTCATGGCTCAGGCCCTGGGCCAACTGATTGGCCATCTTGGCGGACTCGGCGGCGGCCTCGGCCAGGCGCGCCGTCTCCTCGGCCAGGGCCTGGCGCAGCGAAACGATGTGCTCGCGCGCCCGTTGGGCGGCGGCGGCGGCCTCTTCGACACCCTGGCGCATGGCGTCGACGGCGCTGGACGCGCCGGCGGCGGCCAAGGCGGCCGGGCTGACCAGACGGTCGGTCAGGGTGCGGGTGCGGCGCAGTTCGTCCGAAATCCCGTTCGCCTGGCGCAGCAGATAGGCGCCCAGCAGGGTTAGCAGAGCCGGACCCAGGGCCAGGCCGGCGAACACCATCAAGGCGAAGCCCTCGACCTTGAAGGCCGGCACGCCACGGGCGTAACCGAACGCAAAGGCGATCGGCGCCAGGGCCCACAGCGCCGCGAGGGCGGTCGCGAGGGTCCAGAACAGCACGCCGGACATGCGGCGCGGAACATCCTCGGTGGTCAGCGCGACCGGCGTCTCGGACATCGGGCCACGCAGATCGAGCGCGGCTTCGCGCGTTCCGGCCTTGGCGGGCGAGGCGCGATCGGCCTCGACGATCGGAGCCGGCGGCTGAGCACTGGCGGCCAGCGAGGTCGCGGGCTTCAGGTCAGGCTCGGCGAAACTGGTGATCGGCTCAGGCTCCGGCTCGCGGCGACGGCGAGACCGCACGGCCGTCGGCGGCGGAACCGCCAGGTCGTCGTTCAGTATCTCTTGCAGGCTCAAGGGTTCGGCGGACGGGATATCCGCCTCCGGCTCGGAAAACGACGTCGCCTCTGGGAGTGTCGCCTCTGGGAGTTCAGGCGTGATCCTGGTGTCCTCGGGAGGGGTGTCCGTCGGCGTCGCGGAGAAATCGAGCGGTTGGCGCTTCTTAGGCTTCATACACAGCCAGGGTCCCAGGACGTCGGCGAATGGGGCGTCGGCGAGGGGCGCAGGAGACAACCTTCGCGCGCCGGACCCCTCCTTCGCGTGTCACATGAACCTAACGGTGAAAAGCCTTGGCGAAAAGCGGCTTTCCTTGTGTTGGCAAGGGTTGCGGCGTCAAGGCGCGCGTTCAGGCGTCTCGCGGCGCGCTGGCGGGGGCGTTGACAGCGGTCGGAGCAGGTTTGGCGGCCAGGTCGCGCGGCGAGCGAGCGACGGTCTTGGCCCGCACATTCTTGGCGTGTGGGCATGCGCCATGGTCGACCGCGACGCCGAACTGGCAGAGCGCGAACGACGACAGCCAGACGACCGCCACAGCCAGCATTTCGGTCAGGAAGCCCATAGCCCACCTCGGAAACCGATAGCGCCGTTATGTGAGCGTTCCCGATGAAGGGCGAGTGAACTTTTGGTCATGAACGCCGAAGCCTTCGCGGTGTGGCGCCACGCCAACTGACAGCGCCCTCAGAATTCCGGCGGTTGTCCCCGACGCCCCTCGGGCCTAGGTCCCAGCCTGCACCGGAGCGCCCCGTTTCGACAGGACGGTCCCGGACATTTTTCCTTTGCGGACCCTCGCCTTGGCCCTTACCCAATTCGCACCCGCCGCGTACCCGCCGGACCCGATGACGCCAGATCTAACCAAGCCCGCGATCTCGCCGGCTCGACTGACGCACCTCCAGCGCCTCGAGGCCGAGAGCATCCACATCCTGCGCGAGGTGGCGGCCGAGTGCGAGCGGCCGGTCATGCTGTATTCGATCGGCAAGGACAGCGCGGTGATGCTGCACCTGGCCGCCAAGGCCTTCTACCCCAGCAAGCCACCCTTCCCGCTGCTGCACGTCGACACGACCTGGAAGTTCCGGGACATGTACGCCCTGCGCGACAAGGTGGCCTCGGAGCTGGGCTTCGACCTGATCGTCCACAAGAACCCCGACGCCGAGGCGCGCGGGATCAATCCGTTCGATCACGGCAGCGCCCTGCACACCGATCTCTGGAAGACCGAGGGCCTCAAGCAGGCCCTGACCAAGTACGGCTTCGACGCGGCCTTCGGCGGCGCGCGCCGCGACGAGGAGAAGAGCCGCGCCAAGGAACGGGTGTTCTCGTTCCGCTCTTCCGAGCACCGCTGGGATCCGAAGAACCAGCGCCCCGAACTGTGGAACCTCTACAATACCCGCAAGCACCCGGGCGAAAGCCTGCGGGTGTTCCCGATCTCCAATTGGACCGAGCTGGACGTCTGGCAGTACATCCACCTGGAGAACATCCCGATCGTGCCGCTGTACTTCGCGGCCGAGCGGCCGGTGGTCGAGCGCGACGGCGCGCTGATCATGGTCGACGACGATCGCTTCCGCCTGCGAGACGGCGAAGTCCCGCAGATGAAGAGCGTCCGCTTCCGCACCCTGGGCTGCTACCCGCTGACCGGCGCGGTCGAGAGCCAGGCCTCCACCCTGCCCCAGGTCATCCAGGAGATGCTGCTGACCACGACGTCGGAGCGCCAGGGCCGGGTCATCGACCATGACCAGTCCGCCTCGATGGAGAAGAAGAAGCAGGAGGGCTATTTCTGATGGCGCACCAGTCCGCCCTGATCGCCCAGGATATCGACGCCTATCTGCATCAGCACCAGCACAAGTCGCTGCTGCGCTTCATCACCTGCGGCAGCGTCGACGACGGCAAGTCCACGCTGATCGGTCGCCTGCTGTACGACAGCAAGATGATCTTCGAGGACCAGATGGCGGCCCTCGAGGCCGACTCGAAGAAGGTCGGCACCCAGGGCGGCGCGATCGACTTTGCCCTGCTGGTCGACGGCCTGGCCGCCGAGCGCGAGCAAGGCATCACCATCGACGTCGCCTACCGCTTCTTCTCGACCGAGAAGCGCAAGTTCATCGTCGCCGACACGCCCGGCCACGAGCAATATACGCGCAACATGGTCACCGGCGCCTCGACCGCCGACGCGGCCGTGATCCTGATCGACGCCCGCAAGGGCGTGCTGACCCAGACCCGCCGCCACAGCTATCTGGTGTCCTTGCTCGGCATCCGCCACGTCGTGCTGGCGGTGAACAAGATGGACCTGGTCGGCTGGGATCAGGCGGTGTTCGACCGGATCGTCGCCGACTATCGCGCCTTCGCCGAGCAGATCGGCCTGTCGGTCTTCACGCCCATCCCGATCTCGGGCCTGGGCGGCGACAACATGGCTAGCCGCAGCGACCAGACGCCGTGGTTCGACGGTCCGATCCTGATGGACTGGCTGGAAGGCGTCGAGGTCGAGGACGACCTGCAGGCCAAGCCGTTCCGCATGCCCGTGCAGTGGGTCAATCGCCCGAACCTCGACTTCCGCGGCTTCTCGGGCCTGATCGCCTCGGGCTCGATCAAGCCGGGCGACCGCATCCGCGCCCTGCCCTCGGGTCGCGAGAGCCGGGTGGCGCGGATCGTCACCCTGCCGGGCGACCTGCCCCAGGCCGTCGCCGGCCAGTCGGTGACCCTGACGCTGGAAGACGAGATCGACGTCTCGCGCGGCGACGTCATCGCCACCGCCGATGCGCCTGCTCCGGTCGCCAACCAGTTCGAAGCCACCGTCGTCTGGATGGACGACGAGCCTCTCCCCCCCGGCCGCACCTATCTGCTGAAGCTGGGCGCGAGGACGGTCAGCGCCAGCATCACCGACATCAAGCACCGAGTGAACGTCAACACGCTGGAGCACACCGCCGCCAAGCGGCTGGAGCTGAACGAGATCGGGGTCTGCAACCTCTCGCTCGACCAGGCCATCCCGTTCGAAGCCTATGCCGACAATCGCCAGATGGGCGGCTTCATCCTGGTCGACCGCCTGTCCAACCGCACGGTCGGCGCGGGCATGCTGAACTTCGCGCTGCGGCGGGCCGACAATATCCACTGGCAGCACTCCGACGTCACCAAGGCCTCGCGGGCGGCGCTGAAGAGCCAGCGCGGCCAGGTCGTCTGGCTCACGGGGCTTTCGGGCGCGGGCAAGTCGACCATCGCCAACCTGGTCGAGAAGCGCCTGCACGCCCTGGGCCGTCACACCTATCTGCTGGACGGCGACAATGTCCGCCACGGGCTGAACAAGGACCTGGGCTTCACTGAGGAGGACCGCGTCGAGAACATCCGCCGGGTCGCCGAGGTGGCCAAGCTGATGGTCGACGCCGGCCTGATCGTGCTGACCGCCTTCATCTCGCCGTTCCGGGCCGAACGCCGGCTGGCGCGCGAGCTGCTGGGCGAAGGCGAGTTCGTCGAGGTCTTCATCGACACGCCCCTGGCCGTGGCCGAGGCGCGCGACGTCAAGGGTCTCTACAAGAAGGCCCGCTCGGGCCAGCTGAAGAACTTCACCGGCGTCGACAGCCCCTACGAAGCGCCCGAGAAGCCTGAACTGCGGATCGACACCACCGCGATCGATCCGGTGGAAGCCGCCGAGCGGATCGTGGCGTGGCTGGAAGGCCAGGAGATCGACTACACGATCTGATGCTGGAGCGTGACAGCCGAAAGTGGATGCCGGTTTCGGCGCCCGTCACGCTCCAACCAAAGAAACGAAACCTGTCTAGGACAGGTTTCTGGACCGACGCGCCAGCATGATCGCGCCGCCAAGGCCCAGCAGGGCCATGGCGGCGACGGCCAGATAGCCGAACGGGCCGAAGGCGTCGAACAGCGGTCCCGAGCACAGGGTCGCCACGCCCAGGGTGAAGCCGGACGACAGGGCCGAGTTGATCGCCTGGGCCGCCGAGGCGTTGGTCGGCGGCGTCAGCTTCTCGATCAGCCGCAGCGAGGCCAGGAACGAGGCCGCGAAGGTCATGGCGTGCAGCGACTGCAGCGGGAACAGCGCCCACAGCGGCGGCTCGAACGCATAGCAGGTCCAGCGCAGCACCGCGGCGGCCGCGCCCACGATCAGGAACCGCTCGGGCCCCCAGCGACGGCGCAGGGGCTCGAGAAACCACATGAAGCCGACCTCGGCCGCCACCCCGACGCCCCACAGGACGCCGATCATCGGCTCGGAGATCCCCTGCTTCCTCCAGAGGATGGCCGAAAAGCCGTAGTAGAAGGCGTGCGCCCCCTGGATCAGGCCCGCTGTGACCACCGCCAGGACGAAGGTGCGGTCGCGAACCAGGTCGCCCAGGCCCTTCCAGCGTTCGGAGCGGGCGGGTTTGGCCCCCTCGGCGTGGACCCGTTCGGGCGGCACGGCCAGGGCCGCCGCCGCCGCGCCGACCAGGCAGGCCGCGGCGATCCAGGCGGCGATGACGGTCGGGGCCGCGAAGGTCAGGATCGCGCCCATGGCCAGGTTGGCGGCGATGAAGGCGCTGGAGCCGGTGCCGCGCGGGATCCCGTAGTTGAAGCCCTCGGTCCGCGCCCGGCGCAGGGTGATGACGTCGATCAGCGGCGAGACAGTCGACAGCAGGGTTTGGCCGACGAACCAGGCCAGGATCAGCCACCAGAGGTTCGACGACGCCAGCAGCCCCGCATAGCCCAGGCCCGCCCCGACCAGCAGCAGCACCATCGGCGTGCGCCGTAGGGTGAAGCCGTCGGCCCAGACCGCCAGCACCGGCCCCGTGAAGGGCTTCAGCAACAGCGGCACGGCCAGGATCAGGCCGATCTCGCCGCCGCTCATGCCGCGCGAACGCAGATAGGTGCCGATATAGGGCAGGCTGACGCCCGAGCTCAGATAGATAGCGGCGTAGAACAGGCAGAGGCGGACGAGGGTCGGGAGGCCCTTGTCTTCCGGCTTGTCCCCCGCCCCGGTCACCTTACTCCGCGCCGCCGAAGCGGGCCGTCCACTCGGCGATCTGATCGTCTTCGATCTTCTTGAACAGGACGTCCGGGACGGTGATTGCCTGGCCGACCGGCAGCTTGGAGAGCTCGGCCGCCGCGTCGGTCGACGGCCATTGCGCCGGGAAATCCAGGCCGAACGCCGCGCCGATCTTCTCGGCCGCGAATGGGATGAACGGGGTCGAGATCTTGGCGTACAGCGCCGCCAGGTTCAGGGCCGTGCGGACGATGACGGCGGCGCGGTCGCGATCGGTCTTGATCGCGGTCCACGGCGCGGCCTCCTGCAGGTACTCGTTGCCGACCACCCAGAGGGCCCGCAGCGCCTGGGCGCTCTTGCGGATCTCGATGGCGTCCATCTGTTCGGCGAGATCCGCCAGGCGCGCGGAGACGTCGGCGAACAGCTTCTCCTCCAGCGGGCCCGGCTCGCCGCCCGCCGGCACGACGCCCTCGAACTTGCTCTCGTTGAACTTCAGGATGCGGTTGACGAAGTTGCCCAGCACGTCGGCCAGATCGCGGTTCACGGCGCTGGCGAACTGCTCCCAGGTGAAGGCGGTGTCGCTGCTTTCCGGCGAATTGGCGGTCAGGTACCAGCGCCACAGGTCGGGCGGCAGGATTTCCAGGGCGGCGTCCATGAACACGCCGCGCTTGTTCGAGGTCGAGAACTTGCCGCCGTACCAGTTCAGCCAGTTGAAGGCCTTGAGCATGTCGACGCTCTTCCACGGCTCTTCCGAGCCGAGGATGGTCGCCGGGAAGCTGACGGTGTGGAACGCCACGTTGTCCTTGCCCATGAACTGGACGTAGCGGACGTCTTCGGCGCCGCTGTCAGTGCGCCACCAGCGCTTCCAGTCGCGGTCGGGCGAGCCCTCAGCCCATTCCTGGGTGGCGGCGATGTATTCGATCGGGGCGTCGAACCAGACGTAGAAGACCTTGTCCTCGAAGCCCGGGCGCGGCAGGCCGTTCTGGGCCACGGGGATGCCCCAGGCCAGGTCACGGGTGATGCCGCGATCGATCAGACCTTCGTCCAGGTGCTTGTAGGCGATCGAGCGGGCCAGTTGCGGCCAGTCGGCGTGGCTGTCGACCCAGGCCCTGATGCGATCAGCCATTTTTGTCTGAAGGAGATACAGGTGACGAGTGTCGCGCACCTCGATGTTCCGGGAGCCCGAGATCACCGAGTACGGGTCCTTCAGGTCGGTCGGATCCAGCAGGTTGCCGCAGTTGTCGCACTGGTCGCCGCGCGCCTTCTCGAAGCCGCAGTGCGGGCACGTGCCTTCGACATAGCGGTCGGGCAAGAAGCGCTTGTCGTCGACCGAATAGACCATCTGATCGACCCGTTCCTCGATCAGGCCGTGGTCTTCCAGGGCCTGGCAGAAATGCTGGGTCAGGCGGTGGTTCTGCGGCGACGACGAGCGGCCGAAATGGTCCCACGACAGGCCGAAGGCGCGGCCCACGTCATGCTGCAGCACGTGCTGCTCGGCGCAGTAGGTGGCGACGTCCTGGCCGGCGGCGGTGGCGGCCAGCTCGGCGGGCGTGCCGTGCTCGTCGGTGGCGCAGATGTAGAGCGTCTCGTGGCCCCGGGCCCGCTGGAAGCGCGCATAGACGTCCGCCGGCAGCATCGACCCCGCCAGATTGCCCAGGTGCTTGATGCCGTTGATATACGGCAGGGCCGAGGTGATCAGGATGCGAGCCATGCGGGCGCGGCCTTTCGGGGGAGTCGGGGAACGCTAGAGAGCGTCCGCATATAGAAGGGTCGGGCGGCGAGGGAAAGGTTTGGCGAGTTCGTCTCTTGCCCCCTCCGCGCCTGCGGCGCTCCTCCCCCGGAGGGGGAAGAAGGCAGTGTAACCCTTCCGCCCCCTCCGGGGGCGGACGACCACGCGG
>NZ_JBFUJD010000074.1:0-28691 GCF_056401555.1 Caulobacter sp. P4_E5 | reverse complement strand
GCGGTGGAGGGGGCTAGCCGGTGCACCCACCCCAAAAGCACGAGCGTTCAACCCCCTCAATCCCCGTAGTTTTCCGCGCCCGCCTCAACGAATCCAAAGCCTTATAGGAAAACGCACGTTTCTTATCCCCGGTGTTCAGCCCGGGCGCACGCTATGGGACATGACCCAGACCTCCCAAACCCGAGCCGACCAGGTCGCCCGCTGGCGCGACGCCGTCCAACAGAGGCTGATGGCCGCCCTCGACCGGGCCTGGACCACCATCGACACCGACCCCGACCCCGCCAAGGTCCGCGCCGCCCGCGACAAGGCCAAGGCCTGCGGGGAACTGGCGGCCTGCGTGCGGAAGGTGGCGGGGCTGTCGCTGGTGCGGCCGTCCGGGACGCGGCGGGCGGGTTTGCCGGTGGGCGAGGACGAGGCGATGGCCGCCGAAATCGAAGCCGCGGCGATGATCGCCGAGGTGGTGGGGGCGCTGCCGGTGGCGGGCGCCGGGGCGGGGCGGTTGAAGGGGAGAGGGCGGGGGAGGTTGTGAGGGTAAATGAATCGTCTTGGGAGCTTGTGATCCGACTAGGGGGCGAAGATGCGAACGATTGGCAGTCACTTGCCATTTGGGGGCAAATCGGAACAAGCTCCGCACAAGGCCAAGGAACAAGGACGGCTTGTAAATCCTTTAACAGTCGCTTATATGCCCCGCCCTTAAAACAACGGCCAAATGGGAGAGGAGCGATCGTCTCGGCGATCGACACACCATGATCGAGCTGTTCAAATTCGTCGGCGTGATCGCAATCGCGCTAATAGCTGCCGGCACTCTTCGAATCGTGAAGGACCTCGCTATCGGCGGTGAAGGTCGCGTCCGTGAAGTGCGGGAGGCGGGTGGCGGAATTACCCAAAAGATTAACGGCAAGGTTGATCGCGACATTCGCGGAGCGAGTTCATCGCGCGCAAATGGTCTTTACATCACAGTCGAGGAAGACGGCTCGGTAACGTATGAGCCGAAATCCATGATCGCACGCGAAGTGGCTTGAGCGCCTCTCTGCGGCGCAGCTTTGCGGGCTGGATCCCGACAATCACCGGGCAGTTATCTTTTAGCCTTGTGGCACTGAAAAGTCCGACGCTTGACTGCGTCACCGCAAATCAAGAACGCATAATTGGGGCGGTCCCACCAAGCCGAACGATCGTAAGTATTGTTAGGCGGGTGGCTCGCGACGTGCCGCTTCCGTGGCGACTATTTCAGCGCGCGCGCATCAAGCACTGCGTTCTAGTTGCGACCACTGACTCGACAAAGCGACCAGCCATCGAAGGTGGCAACGTTGTTGTCCATAGTGACGAACTAGGCCGATTGGTCGGTAAGGTCTGCGTCATTCCATTTCATAAACGGGCAGACACCAAGTCGAGGGCTGAGGTGAAGGTTGCCTCGATCCGTACGTTAATCGGAAAATTCAAGCGCGGCGATGGCGTAGATGATCTTAAGGTTGCTGTCGAAGAACAACTTAACCGTCAAGACGGCGTGAAAATCATTTCTGCTGAGTTCGAGATTTTCAGAACCGGCGAAATTCGTATCCACTGTGCACCAGAGGTTCCAAGTGAATTCTGCGAGCAAGTCTATTATTTAGTAAAAGACTTGTCGCATCGGCATTATCATCATGCGCACTCTGACGACAATTTGCTCCCGCTGACGCCAGCGACATCAGCCGACGACGTAAGTTGGCGGCGGAACACGCTGTGGTGTCTAACGCGAATGGTTCTAGAGGCGCGACGGCGCGACCGATTGGATGGTTACAAGAGCGCTCTTGGGATGTTGGCGTACGCGGAAGCTTTTCAAGGAGTTCTCGGTAGAATACACAGAATTGGTAAGGACAAGTTTGGTATCGTGAAAGATACCGCAATATATGATTTTGCGCATACACGCGCCTCGTTAGAGGCGAAAATTGCTGAGCGTGAGTATAAAAATAACGCAAAAATGCAAGCTGTTGCAATTTCAATTTCAACAATACTTGCCACAATTGCCCTGTGGATATCGTCAGTCCAGATTTCACAATCAATATGCGATTCAATAAAAAATTCAGATAAAGTTTGTTCGATAAGAATGCCGCATTTTACTGCTCATGCGGTAAAGTTGCTGATTGAGCGGCCCTTTGAGGTATTTGGGTTGCTTCTTTTGCTCGGTCTAATATTGCTCGGAAAGAGACTTCTTGCATTTATTCCGATCGCGTCGGTAGAGTATGCTGTAATGGCGTGGTCGCAGGCCTTCGGTGCCACCGCTTCGCGTGCTGCGGGTGTCAACGATCGGTTCGGGCGGCTGGTAAGTCAGATCTCTGTTAGTGTTTTTGGCGGTATACTAATTACGATTGTTGGTCTTCTAACGAGAGTATTTTGGATACCCGAGATTGTCGCGAAGATTTGCTCGATTGTGTGGAGAAACATTCTGACTATCCTATCCTTATTCTCTTGACCCTTTAAGGCTAACTCTTTCAGCCCCCCTCACACCCCCGCCATCACCATCCCACCCGCCTTAATCGCCTTACACACCGTCGTGGCGTAGCGCTTGAAGCCCTGCAGAAGCCCGGGCCGTCAGCCGCTTCAGCGGCGAGTCAGCGCTGCGGTCGATCCGCACGCCATGGGCCGCGTCGGCCCCGGCCGCCCCAGATGTCCAGGAACCGCATCCGCCCCTCCTGCTCGCGCCCCCCGTCAGCTTCCGCCGAAGATGAAGTCGGCCTTGTAGTAGCCCTTGGCCGGATCGAGGATGTCGATGGCGAACGGGGCCGAGCCATCGGCGAGGTCCGTCAGCCAGGCGTCGTTGGATCGCACCATGACGCCCAGGTCGGCCTTCTGCGCCTCGGCCAGCAGCCAGCCGACCATCGCCGCCTTGGTCCCGATCCCGCCGGTCCCGTCGCCGCCGTACGCCGCGAAATAGTCGGCGCGGCTGTCGATCATGGCGTGGATCTTGGCGTCGGTCGGGGCCGCCCCGAAGATCGTCTTGTAGGCCTCGCGGGTGGCGTCGAAGAGGCTCAAGCTCCCGTACTTGGCCGCGAACCCATCCTTGCCCTCGCCGATCTTGCCCAGATTGACCGCGAAATTGATGTAGCGGTTCTCCAGATTGAAGCTCTGGTAGTAGGCGCTGTTGAGGTTGTTGGCGTTCGGCCCGGTCGGCGAGACCAGGTAGTCGACCCCCGGCTGGCCGGGGATCTTTCCGGTGAAGAACTCATAGGCCAGGGTCGCGACCGAGGTGCTGGAGCCGGCCTGCTTGATGACGTCCGCCAAGGCGGCGCTCGAACTCTTCTGGCCGGACGTCATCGCCATGGCGATGTCCGTCGCAAGACTACCGTGAGCCCCGCCCGTGCTTTCGCGCAGGATGGCGCCGAACCAGCCTGAGACGGATTTGAGGTTCGCCACCGACAGCGCGCCGTCCTTGAAGGCGAGCGTCTCGAAATTGGCGAGCGTGTCGTGAACGGTCGTCGTCGCCCCGGCGAGCGCGTCGACGACGATCGCGTTGTCGCCGTTGACCGTCAGCCGATAGGTCGCCGAAGCGCTCCCGTAGGTCGCCGTGTCCGCGCCAGCCCCGCCGTCGATATGGGCCTGTTTGGCGCCGCCCGTGTCGCCGACGACATCGTCGCCCGCCCAGGTGCGAATGAGGGACGAGCCATTGCGGTTGGTGATGGTGACCGCCTGGGTGAAGTCGGTCGCCGGGTTGTAGGTTAGCGGCACGTTCACCAGCGCGAAGGTGTCCTGAAAGACGCCGGGCGATATCGTCTTGCCGACCAGCACCTGGGCCGTGAAGTTCAAGCTCCCGTCCGCTTGCGGCGTGGCGATGAACTTGCTGAACCAGTTTTCGTTGAAATAGTAGCCGCCGGATGCGGGATACTGCTGCTTTACAAAGGTGAGCAGCTTTTCGTTGAGCGCCAGGAACTCGTTGTGCAGGGCGACGTAGAGCTTGCCGGTTCCGTCGTTCAGCAGAACGTAGTTGGTCTGGCGGCTGGCGCCTTGATAGGTCGAGGAGGCGAACAGCAGCGTGTTGATGCCGCTCTTGTCGATATCGATGAACTGCGGCGTGTAGTCGAAGAGGTCTTGATTGAGGCCTACCGCGCCCAGCGCCGGGGTCGCGTCGACGAATGTCCCATCGCCCTTGTTCTGCAGGATCTGAAGCGTGCTGGGATAGTCGGTGGCGGTCGGCGACCACATGGCCTGGCCCGCGATCAGATCAGGCGAGCCGTCGTGGTTGAGATCCTCCGTCCACAGCCGATAGGTGTGGGTCAGGCCCTTGCCGATGATCGAGGCGTAGGACTGGTATTGAGGCAGCGTCGAAAGGTACGGTGTGATCCGCTGCAACGGCGTCGGGAAGGCCGCCGTATCGGCCAGGCCCATGGTGGCGGTGTCGAAGGCGTAGACGGCGATATCGGACGCGCCCGCGACGCCGGGGGCGCTGTAGTCGAACAGATTGTCTCCCCGCACGAGGCGGTAGGCTCCGCCGGTCCCGAACGCGGCCAGGGCCTCGCTGTTGCCAAAGCCCGGCTTGCTCAGCGTGGATGAGGCGAGCTCGCTCCAGCTTCCGTTGGCGTAGGCGAACAGGGCGTTGGCGTGTTGATCCGCCGTGCCGGTCATGGTCGCGGTGATGACGATCGGCCGACCGTTCACATACGCCACCTGAGCGTCATGCGCATTGACCGCGCCCGGCATGGTGACGCGATCGTAGCCACCCGAGGCGTTCGACATGAACGCCGTCCCGGCCGCCGCCGTGAACGGCTTCTCATTGTAGGGCAGCAGGACGATATCCGCGCGTCCGTCGCCATTGAAGTCGGCGGTGAGCACCGACTGGGCGCCTTCGATGACGGGATTCTGAAAAGCCGTGCTGGAGAAGGTCAGGCCGCCGGTTCCATTCGGCGCGAGAAACGCCGCGGTGACCTTGTAGGGCTCGGCCGGGGCCTGGTTGGGAAAGGTCCAGCCACTGAGGGCCAGGCCATATCCGCCGGTCATCGGAACCAGGGCGCTGAGCGACATCGCCAGCCCGCCCGCATAGTTGGATGACAGGTTCGAGGACGAGACAGGCGCCCATAGGCCGATCAGCGACAGGGTCGGATTGGGTTGCACGGACGCGCCTCGATCCAGGTTTGCTTCACTGGCCCGTCGCGACACGCTTAAGCCAAGACGAAGCTAGGCTGGGTCGCTGCGTCCGCGCGTCGCCGTTTGTAGGGTATCGACGCTGATTTCGCGGACGATGGCTCACCCGGAAGAGCCTCACACCCCCGCCATCACCATCCCGCCTTCCTTGATCGCCTTCATGCACACCGTCGTCGTGTACCGCTGCACCCCCGGCAGCTGGCTGAGGTCCTTCCGCAGCAGGTGGTCCAGGTCCGCGACGTCGGCGGCCACGATCCGCAGCAGGTAGTCCCCGGCCCCCGCCGTCGAGTGGCAGTCGGTGATGGCCGGGTGGCGCAGGACCGCGGCTTCGAAGGCCTCGGCGCGGGCGAAGTCGACGGTGGCCAGGGCGAAGACGGTCAGGCCCTTGCCGACCGCGGCGGCGTCGATGCGGGCGTGGTAGCCGGTGATGACCCCCTGCTTCTCCAGGGCCTGGACCCGCGACCAGCAGGGCGACTTGGACAGGCCGACCCGCTCGGCCAGGGCGGCGAACGAGATCCGGGCGTCGGCCTCGAGAATACGGAGGATCGACAGGTCGATGCGGTTCAGGACGGCCATTCGTTCTGCTCTTGGCGGTTTATGCGGGACATCGTTCTAACATGGTAGGCGGCGGCGGGGCGAACGCGCACAATGTGCCGCCTCGCAGCGGTTAGGGTCGTCCCATGGCGCAAGACATGACTTACGCGCGGTACCTCGCGCTGGACCAACTGCTGGCGGCGCAACAGCCGCTGAGCGATCGTCACGACGAACTGCTGTTCATCGTCATCCACCAGACCAAGGAGCTCTGGCTCAAGGAGATCATCCACGAGGTGATGCTGGCCATGCGGCTGGTGGCGGCCCACGACCTGGAGCCGGCCTACAAGGCCCTGGCGCGGGTGTCGCGGATCCAGACGGTGATGACCCTGTCGTGGGACGTGCTGGCGACGATGACGCCGGCCGACTATTTGAGCTTCCGGGGCGAGCTGGGGTCCAGCTCGGGCTTCCAGTCGCACCAGTTCCGCACCCTGGAATATCTGCTGGGCCTGAAGGACAACAGCTTCCTGAAGTTCCAGCAGGAGGGCTCCAGCGCCCTGGCCCAGCTGGAGGCGGCGCTGGCCGCGCCTAGCCTCTACGACGTGGCCATCGCCCAGCTGGCCAAGGCGGGCCTGGCCGTGCCCGAGGCGGTGCTGGCCCGCGACTTCAGCCAGGCCTACGTCCCCTCGCCCGAGGTGGAGGCCGCCTGGCTGGAGGTCTATCGCGACACCAAGCGCTATTGGGAGCTGTACCAGCTGGCCGAGAAGCTGGTCGACCTGGACGACGCCCTGGTCACCTGGCGGCACAAGCATGTGCTGACCGTCGAGCGGATCATCGGCGGCCGGCCGGGCACCGGCGGCACCGACGGGGTCAGCTACCTGACCAGCACCCTGCGCCGGCGGGCGTTCCCGGAGCTGTGGTCGCTGAGGACGAAGCTGTAATGGGCGCGCGGAAGGACCTGTTCTCCAAGGCTCTGAGCGTTCCGGGCCGGCTGCACATGGCCGCCCACAGCCACCACCTGTGGCCCGACGTCACCCTGGCCGCCCAGGTCGAGGCCTGGGAGGACGCCGTCGTGATGGCCGACCACAAGTGGGACAAGGCCCTGGGCCAGGTCTATCCGGCCGCCCGGGGTCTGGTCGCCCGTGAACTCTCCCTGCCTTCCCCCGACACCGTGGTCTTCGCGCCCAACACCCACACCCTGCTGGCGGGACTGGTCTCGGCGGTCGGCCGGCGGCCCGTGCGGGTGCTGTCGACCGACGGCGAGTTCCACTCGTTCCGCCGCCAGGCCCAGCGCTGGGTCGAGGCGGGCGAGATCGAGCTGACCCTGGTCGAGACCGAGCGTCCCGACTTCGCCGAGCGGTTCTTCTCGGCGGCGCGCGGCGGGACCTATGACCTGATCTTCGTCAGCCAGGTGTTCTTCAAGACCGGCCTGGTGTTCGACCGGGTCTGGGAGCTGGCGGCCCTGGCGGATCCTAAGGGCCCGTGGGTGGTGGTCGACGGCTATCACGGCTTCCGGGCCGTGCCGACCGACCTGGCGGCCGTGGCCGACCGGCTGTTCTACCTGGCCGGCGGCTACAAGTACGCCATGGCCGGGGAGGGGGCGGCGTTCCTGCACGCTCCGCCGGGCTTCGGGGCGCGTCCGGTCCTGACCGGCTGGTACGCCGAGTTCGGCGACCTCGAGGGACCGCCCGGCGGGGTCGGCTACGCCCGCGACGCCAGCCGCTTCATGGGCGCCACCTTCGACCCCTCGGGCCTGTACCGCTTCGTGGCGGCCGGCCGGATGCTGGAGGACGAGGGCCTGACCACGGCGGCGGTGGCCGCCCATGTGGCGGGGCTGCGGGGCCTGCTGCTGGACGCGATCGCGGCGGGGGAGGCGGGGCCGCTGAAGGACGCGACGGTGGTCAATCCGCCGGGCGCGGGGCCGTCAGCGCGGTTCCTGGCCTTGCGGCATCCGTCGGCGCTGGCCTGGAAGACGGCGCTGGCGGAGCGGGGCGTGGTGGTGGATGTCCGCGACGACGTGCTGCGGGTGGGGTTGTCGGTGTACCACGACGACGGGGATGTGGCGGCGTTCTGCGAAGTCTGTCGCGAACTCACCTAGCTCAAAAACAATGTGTCATCCCGGCCGCAGCGTAGCGGAGGGCCGGGACCCAGGGGCAACCGCGGTGCGCCGGCCCCTGGGTCCCGGACAGCCTCTGCGAGGCTTCCGGGATGACACAACTATTGTGGTTGAGACCCTAAGCCGACAGCCGTTCCAGCGCCCACAGCATCGAGTCCATCGCCTGGTGCACCGGCTTGCCGTCGCGCTCGTAGTGGCCGCTTTCGAAGATCTGGACCAGGTCGGCGCGGGCCCGGCTGACGCGGCTCTTGACCGTGCCGACCGCGACGCCGATCACCTCGGCCGCCTCCTCGTACGAGAAGCCGCCGGCCCCGATCAGGATCAGCGCCTCGCGCTGGTTCTCGGGCAGCATCAGCATCGCCTGGCGCAGGTCGTCCAGGGCGATGGCGCTGTCGAAGTTGGTGTTGGCCACTAGCGTACGCTCGGCGGTCTCCTGGTCCAGGGCGACCGAGCGCCAGCTGCGGCGCTTGTCCGAATAGAACTGGTTGCGCAGGATCATGAAGGTCCAGGCCTTCATGTTGGTGCCCAGGGTGAAGCTGCCGCGGCTGGCCCAGGCCTTGGCCACGGCGTCCTGCGCCAGGTCGTCGGCGACGGTGGCGTTACCGCATAGCGACCGCGCGAAGGCCCGCAGATGCGGGATCAAGGCGATGAGGTCGCGTTCGAAGGTCTTCTGGTCGTGATGGTCCATGACGGCCCCCGTTGGGAATATGCTCAAGCTAAGAACGGGTGGCGAAGAGGATTGGTTGCAGGGGCGGTTAACGAATGTCGTCAGTACTCGTCTTCTGGAATGGCGGGGATGGCGTAGATGATCGGCACGACGCAGCCGCGATAGCCGGTGGGCGGGGCCTTGGGCCGTCCGCTCATCAGCAGCATGCGGGCGGCCTCGCCGAACGCGGCGGTGGGCTGGGCCTCCAGCACCTCGACCGCGCCGATCTGGCCCCAGGGCGCCACGTCGAAGCGCAGGAGGGCGCGGCCGCCGACCCGGCGCTTGCCGAAGGCGGGCGGGAAGAACTTGGTCTCGGGCAGGTTCAGCGCGGCCAGGGTGATCTTGCACGTGTCGTCGTCGACCGGCGGCGTCATGCGCTTGGGCGGCGGCGTCGCCTTGGGCATGGCCTTGAACGCGACAGCGCAGCCGGTGCGCGGCGGGCCCGGGAAGTATTTGGCCTCGGCCACCGCGCTGGCGGCGGCGTCGGCGAAGGCGGCCTCGCCATGCTGGGCCACGACCCGCACGTTGCGCGCGGCCCCGGCGGCGTCGATGTCGAAGCGCAGGCCGGCCCAGGCGGGATCGACGGTCTTGTCGTCGAACGGCCGCAGGTCCGGATAGACGATCGTCTGCGGCCGCCGGCGCGTGGGGCCGTCGCAGTCGTTCCCGGCCGCCAGGGCCTTGCGCAGCGGTGGTGACGGCGAGCGGGGATCGTCGGCCAGGGCCTCGAACAGCTGGGCGGGCGAGGCCTCGGCGATCGGCGGATAGCGGGGCGCCAGGTCGATCGTGCAGGCCTTGGCCGGGGCGTCGGGCGCGAACCGCCAGCTGGCGAGGATGGCCGACTGCTCGTCGATGGACCAGGGGATCGTCCCGCCCTGGCCGCTGGTGCGCTTGAGGTCGGTCACGTGGCCGTCGGCGTCGACCGAGAAGCTGTAGACCTCGGTCGAGGGCGGGGGCGGCGGGACATAGGCCTGCGTGCCGACCGGCGGAACAGGCGGCGTCCACACCTGCCAGATCTTGGGCGGCAGGGCCGCGGCCTCGACCAGCCGCGCCGAGGTCCCGGCGCAGGCGATGCTGGACGGGGGCGTCGCGAAACTGACCAGCTTCACCGGCGCCTTGGGATCGCTGGGCGGCGGCGGAATGGTGGCGAGCGCCGTGACGGGCGTCACCAGGGCCAGGGCCAGAAGCAGCAAGCCGCGCATGAACGCTCCGCGATCTAGGGTTGAGGTATTGGCCCTGGCGGAGCGGGGTAGGTCAAGTCTTCCTTCTCCCCCTGCGGGAGAAGGTGTCAGCCGCAGGCTGACGGATGAGGGGTTGATCGTCCTGTCGGCGTGGCGCCCGGCCTATCCGCTGTCGCGGCCGATCCGGTCTTCGACCCCTCACCCGACCCGCTGCGCGGGCCACCCTCTCCCGCAAGGGGAGAGGGAAACCCTACGTCACCACAAACGCCGCCGCCGCGTCCCCCGCCCCGACCACGACCGCGCCGTCGCGATGGCGCAGGTACCCGCCGCCCAGGGCCGCGAACGACACGCCCTTGCCGCCGGCCAGGCCGGGGAGCCGGCGGAAGCGGGAGGCCTTGGGATCGCCGCCGGCCGGGACGATCGCCACCGCCCCGCCCGCGCCGACGCTCAGCACGTGGCCGGGTTTCAGGATCGGCTCCAGCGACACGGTTCCGGCCGGGCCGGAGATCTGGCGGAACTGGGTGGTGGCCAGCGGCCCGGTCCCGACCAGCGCCCGGTCGCCCTCGTGGCGCAGGAAGGCGTCCGGCCGGTCCAGCGGCGCGAAGCGGTCGGGAACCGCGCCCGCGCCGACCGGCACGCCGAAGTCGGGCGCGCCATCGGCCTTGTAGTACAGCCGCTGCACCCGCGTGTGGCGGTTGGGGTCGAACAGAGGGTCGCCCTGGATCTTCTTGTAGTCGCGGCCGTGATAGACCAGCACGTCGCGGCCCTGCTCGTCGACGGTGAACGCGTTGTGCCCCGGCCCCCAGACGCCGGTCGCCTCGGACGAGACGAACACCGGCTCCGGCGACTTGCTCCACGACGCCGGCGACATCAGGTCGGCGTCCGCGTCGGCGCTCAGCAGGCCCAGGCAGTAGCGATCGTCGGTGGCGCTGGCCGAGTAGCTGACGAACAGCTTGCCGTTGCGGTGCAGCGGGGCCGGCCCCTCGGCGACCTTGAAGCCGCGGATCTCCCAGTCCAAGGTCGGGACGGTCAGGCGGGCCGGCGGCCTAGCCAGGGTAGTCGGCGTGGCCAGCGGGGCCAGGTAGAGGTTGCTGTTGGTCTTGATCCCCGGCTCCTGCTGCGCCCACAGCGCGTAGCGCACGCCCTTGTGGCTGAAGATCGTGGAGTCGAGGGTGAAGGTGTCCCACGGCGTCTGGAACTGGCCCGCCATCTCCCAGCGGCCGGTCAGGGCGTCCTTGTCCCGGCAGCGCAGGACATAGGTGCGGATGTGGAACGGCTCGTCCTTGTCGCCGGCCGCGAAGTACAGGTGCCAGGCGCCGTCGATCGCGTGCAGCTCCGGCGCCCAGATATAGCCGCCCAGCTTGCCGCTCGCGGGCCGCCGCCAGATCACCGCCTCCGGGGCGGTGGCGAGCCCCGCCAGGGTGGGGGACCGGCGGATGGCTAGGCGGTCGTACTCCGGGACCGAGGCGGTCATGTAGTACTGGCCATCGTGGTGCTTGAAGATCTGGGCGTCGGCGCGTTGGCGGACGAGGGGGTTGGACGGGGTGGGGGCCGAGCCGGCCTTGGCGGCGACGGGACCGGCCGCCGCCAGCGCCCCGGCGCCGGCCAGCATCGCCCGGCGGGAGGGGGAGGCGGCCTGGGGATTACGGATCGACATGGGGCCTCCTGATCACGACGGACCCCCGTCCGGGTGAGGGCAGGTTACCTATTGTCTGACAAATAGGATGATCGCAAGGGTGGGGGCGGCGGGAGATGGCGCCGCCTCAGATCGCCGCTAGCGCCCCGGCGTCGACGCTCACGCGCTCGACCATCTCGACGCGGACGCCGAGGCGGTGCAGGCGCAGAAGATCACAAAGCATCTCGCCATCGACCAGGTCGATCGCCGGCGCGCCGTCCCGAACCGCCTCCTTGCGCGCCTCGGCGGTGAAGGTCCCGGTGGTCAGGATCAGGCCCTTGTCGGCCCGCCCGACCATGGACCCGCGGAAGTCGCGGACGGTGGGGGGTGTTGCTGGTGCGCCATGAGCGGGCCTTGGGTCCCTTCCAGAAACACGACATTTCCGCTTAGTTGCCTCGCTACGATCCGGGGCAAGTGAGGCGTCGTCCTTTAAGTGAAGCAAGAATCGTCGGCGTCTCGATCGCTAAAAGTGAAGCTCCTAGAACACCTTACACAGCGGGAGGCGCTCGGAGCGGAGATCTACAACCTCGTATATGAAGTAACGTCCAGACCAGCCGACCGCATTTTGCGGATAAGCAGTCGGTCGTCGGTAGCGTAACTCGACAATCTCACGATGCGCGGCCGCCAGAATTGCGGCTGCAAGAGCGTGCGGCTTTGTACCGCCAGCAAAGATAGTGGTCGCTACGGCACGATCTTCCGTGAGGATCGATACATCTATAGCGGAAAGAAAAGCTCGAAGCGAAAACGCTTCGATCATCGAATTTTGTACGAGCCGGTCACCGTACTCAATTTTGATCTTATCAAGTTGAGCGGTTATTCCCGCCTTCAACTCTTCATGATTTTCGCTTTGCGTGCCCAATAAATGGATATAATCAGGCGCTATTCTTTCAATCAAAGCATAGCAATTTGCGCGCTCGCCACCAAGCACGGCTATCAGCCGTTTTTCGCGGCAGGGTGCGGTCATGCCGATCATCGGCTTCACGCATTCGAAGCTGACGGACTGCTCTGAAGCCGACGGGGGCGCGGTCGGGCCATACACTCCTTCAGCGTAACCGAAGGTGACGTGCGGAAACAGCCCTTCTACGAACAACCAACTGGTGATAGCTTGGATGTAAGACTTTGGTAGACTGGTGATGTCGACGAATAGATGGTTGTGACCTTCTAAATATAACTTTCTCAGCTCCATCTTTATTTTATGGACATTGCTGTCCAGCTCAATGGAGCTTAGTAGATTTATCGCTTCGCAGCGCCTGTTCGCCGCCACGAGCTTCGCCTTCTGCGCGTCAATTATGGAAATTGCTGACGGCGGGACATCGAAGTCGAGGATTCGACTCTCGGCGTCACCGCAGTCGACGATATCGCTGACAGCGACCGCGCGCACCTCCCAGCCTGGCGTAAAAAGTGCGACCTGCGCGTCAACCTGAACCCGGTCACGCACAGCACGCTCACGTATCAGAAATGGGCCAGATCGGAACCACGCGGCCAACTCAGTCATCGTCGCCAACCAAACCTGGCAACTGCATCTGATTTGGCGCTGCAAGGCTGTCCGACCGCGAAAGGGTTCGCCGCACCCATTCCGTCGTGGAGAAGGCCGCCTCCGCGACAATGACCTCGACAAACGCGCTCTCTGGCAGGGGGGCCACACCATAGGGGCCTCTGAAGGAAAACCCGAAAGCGGGGGCGAAGCGTCGGTGCAACCGAAACAACCGGTATTCGCTCAGATCCGGTTGGGGGCGAGACATCACGCGATCGACAGGATCGACTTCTCTCACGAAGCCGTCCAATTCTGATTTACGAAAGAGTTCGTCAAGATCTCTTCCCGGCTTGTCCAGCTTCTTTAGCGTCGCTCGAGTTTGTCGCCAGTTGAGGCGGAAGATCCCCATTTCGGGATTTCGAATGGCTCCTTCACCAGTATGCATCTCGGCGGTGAGTTGCCCTAGCGCATCGACAAGCCGGGTGACGCCCTCACCGTAGGGATCAGCGATCGTCATGACGCTGCGCAATTTTGCTTCGGCGGAGCTGTATATCGCTGCGGACTGCCGCCGACTGGCGATCGGCGTCGTCGCCTTGACGAATTTCACGATCTTGCCTTCGCTAGGTTCGCCGACCTCGGCCTCGAAAATCGAGCGCATGATGTCGAGAAAATCTCGGATACAGCTGTCGCTAAGTCCCAAGACGATGCCGCTTCCGGCCAAGATCATTCGGGTTTTTCGTTCGCGCCCGAGAACAAGGAACGCCGCTCGTTGCTTGCGCGCTAACTTTTGTTGCAGGCGGCGTTTGAGTTTGGGGTCTTGAAGTTCCTGCGCAGCTTCTTCAGGGGTGATGCCTAGATGTTCGGCGGCGATCGCCACGGTATAGGGCAGGGCGCCGTCAGGGATTTCAAAATCCACCTTCAGATCATTGCCGAGCGAGCCGGCGTCCAGCGCCACCTGCCAAGCCCGAGCGCGCGTGCGCAGCGCTTCGATTTCTGGCGATATGGATCCCTCGAAGGTGACGTCGATCAGGGTATTGAGGGACGGCTTTCCTAGGCGCCGCTCAAGGTCGAAGCAGTTGTGCGGATTGGTGACCCCGGCCTTGTGCCTAGTGGCGGGCTCGATGGCCCGGTAGAGGCGCAAAGACGCGATACGGGTGCAGAGCTCACGAAACTCAGACTCGCTCGATTCATCCAGGAATTCGATCTCGCGATCGGCGTCAGACAGCATCTGATTTGGGCGGATCGTGCGGCGACCATCGTACAACGTCCCGACAAAAGCGATGACCCAAGACACCGGCTCCGAAGTGTTTCGAATGAGCGTGTTTAAATAAGCCTGATGGTCTGGAGATAGGATCTCGCAGTCGTCGATCATCAACTTAAGGACGAGCTTCTTGCCCTGCTTGAAGCGGTCGCCGCGGATCATTGGCAGCAGACATTTCGCGGCAGCGGCGATGATCTCACCAGGCATGCTCGGTTGGAGCACGTCGATCGGCACGCGGCTGCTAACGCCAATGGCCGCGCTGAACAGTCTGTCCAGGGTTTGTCTACAGAGTCGATCCAGGTCGTTTAGGGTTTCGATCTGCCGGCCGGCGGCGTAGTTTTTCAAGGCGTCGGTGCTGGAAAGCAGGCGCTGGATAGCGTCGAATTCGCTGCCCGCTGAGAATTTCACGAAACCCGATTGACGCAGATTTACCAGATCTTTCGTCAAAGCGGATAGTATCAATAGTTCAATGTATTGCGAAAATACTGTAAAATTTAGATCCTTTCGGCGCGGGTTATCGAACTTATCGTTTTCACGAATGATAGGACTATTTATGACATCTGCAAATGCGTCCTGCAGGCGAATATAAACGCCAAACCATTCGAATTTATGTGTCGAAAGTTGCTCGTTGAGTGACGATATTTCCGATATATAACGTGTCGAAAGCGAGCGAAGAATAGATGTCTTTCCGCTGCCTCGTGTCCCACTCACGAAAGTTGACTTACCTCTTTGGGCAATTCGGCGAGATCGCTTCGAAAACCAAAGGACGGGTTCCAGTTCATATTCAAGTTTAGTGTCGATGAAGGGATTGCGAGCCATCAGCTACCCCGACTACGCGGAACAAAAATTATCCACTCGGCACTAGGTGAGCCGCTACGGCCGATCTCGATCCAGCGCCAGAAGAACAGCTCAAGCAGAACATTCTCAAGTGTTCTCCCGCTAAGGCCGATGTTCTTCTCCTCCATGGCTTCTTGAATATCGATAACATTGTAGCGCACGCCGCTGACTAGCGCGCCAAAGAGTACCCTTGCCTCGCTCGAGGGCTCTAGCGCTGTGCCATTTTGCAAGGTGCAAGCTGCCTGCTCGTTCGAGGCCGGCATAAAGCTGGAGCGATCCTCGGCAACGCGCCACGGCAAAATCCTCACACCAAGCGCCGACTTCCTGCCGTCGAAATGAAAAGAGATCTCATTAAATCCATCCTCAAGCTTGGGAGCCGACACGACCAAAAGCTTAGCTTGTGGCTTTCGGGGGTCGCTGACCTCCTCGATTAGCTCGAGATGCGTGTGTCCATGCAAATAGACGATCGGCCGATCGAGCCCCAAAAGGAAGCGGCGGAAAAAGCCAGCGTTGATCATTTCTGGGTATATAGAAAGGCGGGGTTGCTTCTGCGGCAAGACATTGTGGTGACCAATCACCACTACTGCGTCGCTCTTTGGAATACGCCGAATATGGTCTCCCAGCATGTGCAGCCCATTAGCTGACACATAGGGCGTATCCAGCTGTTCGGGAGCGGCCTTGTCAATTTTCGTTGGCGCCCCCGCCATTGGCATCGCCAGTTCAGTGTAGTCAGGTATACTCCAAGTCCCGCTGGCAAGATCGTCTTCCGAGAGCTCCTGCATATTTTTCGGCAAGAGATAGCGCTCCCAAGACCCCAACGAGGTGTTGAGAAGGAAGACATGAACCTTGCCTACTGCGGCTGAGCCCAATTCAACGTGAATGGGCGTGTCGGTGGGCGGCCGATGAAACAGAGCCTCTTCGGCAAACTTGGCGATCGCGTCGAACTTCGCGAATTGTCCAAGGTTCACAGCGTCTTCCCGCGACACGTCATGATTGCCAGGGACCATCAAAAGATGCGGTCGGTCCATCGGCTCACGATTGGCTTTGCAAAGCCAAGACATATGCAGGATCGCCGCACGCAATTCGACGTGACGACCCCAGGAGGTAAAATCCCCCATGAATCCGACAGCCGCCACGTCGGGCTCAGCCGCCAGCGCCTCAAGTCGAGTCAGCACCAATCGCGTAGGCGATAGGGACACGCCGGCTTTCACGCGACGGTTCAGCTTCTCATCCTTGTCGTCCGCCTCGTAGGGCGCGCTGTTCCATTGCGGATAGTGAATATCACCAACCTGTAGGAGCGAGATCTTGGTCAAATTGATCCTAGCGCCGTGCCTGCCGCTTCCCCCCGGAAGCAAAATGAGGAGCTTAACCTTAGGCGGTTGTGGCGGGGTGGCAAGTCAACCTGCCGATTGCATCGGCACGGCCGTACGCGGGCGATTGCTGGCCCCTCCTTGCTGCTGAGGACAGCTAAGGCCTTAAACGGAAGCATCGCTGGCTGCTTCTAGCGGCCAGAAGAGTCAGGTCTATTGGTTCGTGCGGCAGCCTCCGTCGTCGCGGACGTTGCCAAGGTCTGGAAGAGTCAGACCAGGGCCCGCGCCGGTACGACCCAGCCAGCCTTGGGAAGTGGACCTTCCGGAGTCTGCTAGCCCTCACCCCTTCCTGAAAAACCCGTGGATCCGCTCGGCCAGCGCCAGGCTGACCCCCTCCACCTTGACCAGGTCCTCGACACTCGCCCGGCCAACCCCCTTGGCTGACCCGAACGCGTGCAGCAGGGCCTTCTTGCGCCCCGGGCCGACGCCCTCGATCTCGTCCAGCGGGTTCTTCTTCAGGTCCATGGAGCGCCGCGTGCGGTGGGCGCCGATGGCGAAGCGGTGGGCTTCGTCGCGGAGGCGTTGCAGGTAGTACAAAACCGGTGACTTGGGCTCGAGCATGAACGGGGTCTGGCCGGGGATGAAGAAGCGCTCCAGGCCCGCGTCGCGGTCCGGGCCCTTGGCGACGCCGACCACGGCGATGTCGTCGACGCCGAGGTCGGCCATGACCTCCAGGGCCGCATCCAGCTGGCCCTTGCCGCCGTCGACCAGGACGAGGTCGGGGCGGTTGTCGCTGTCGCCGTCCTCCTCCTCCTTGACCAGGCGGGCGAAGCGGCGCTTCAGCACCTCCTTCATCATGCCGTAGTCGTCGCCGGGGGTGAGCTCGGTGCTCTTGATGTTGAACTTGCGGTACTGGCCCTTCATGAAGCCCTCGGGCCCGGCCACGATCATGCCGCCGACGGCGTTGGTCCCCTGGATGTGGCTGTTGTCGTAGACCTCGATCCGCTCGGGCGGGGCCTCCAGCTTGAAGGCCTCGCAGACCCCGGCCAGCAGCGTGGTCTGGGCGCTGCCCTCGGCCATCTTGCGGCCCAGCGCTTCACGGGCGTTGGTCAGGGCGTGCTGAACCAGGTCGGCCTTCTCGCCGCGCTTGGGCACGGCGATCTCGACCTTGCGGCCGCTCTTGACGCAGAAGGCCTCGGCCAGCAGCCCGGCCTCGGCCGGCTGCAGATTGGCCAGGATCAGGCGCGGGATCGGCTTGTCGTCGTAGAACTGGCCCAGGAAGGCGGTGAGGATCCGCTGCTCCTCGGTGGTGTTCTCGTCCTCCGACTCGTCGGCCGCGCCGGCGACGCGGGGGAAGTAGGCGCGGTTGCCCCAGTTCTGGCCGGCCCGGAAGAAGAACACCTGCACGCAGGCCTGGCCGCCCTCGACGTGCAGGGCCACGACGTCGGCCTCGTCCACGGTCTCGGGATTGATCTGGGTCTCTTGGGCGACGCTGGACAGGGCGCGGATGCGGTCGCGCAGGCGGGCGGCGCGCTCGAACTCCAGCTCTTCGGCCGCCTCTTCCATCTCCTTGGCCATCGTCGCCATCACCGCGCGGGACTTGCCGCGTAGGAAGGCCTCGGCCTGGTCGACCAGGCCCTGGTAGTCGTCCTTGCCGATCAGGCCGGTGCAGGGGGCGGCGCAGCGCTTGATCTGGTGCAGCATGCAGGGCCGGTCGCGGCTGTCGTAGACGCTGTCGCTGCACGAGCGCAGCAGGAAGGCCTTCTGCAGGGTGTTCAAGGTGCGGTTCACCGCCCAGGCGCTGGCGAACGGCCCGAAATAGTCGCCCTTGAGGGTGTGGGCGCCGCGGTGCTTGCGCAGCTGCGGGGCGTCGTGGTCGCGGCGGATGACGATCTCGGGGAAGCTCTTGTCGTCGCGCAGCAGCACGTTGAAGCGCGGCTTCAGCTGCTTGATCAGGTTGATCTCGAGCAGCAGGGCGTCGGCTTCGGTGCGGGTGGTGATGAACTCCATGGACCGCGTCGCGTCGACCATGTTGGCGATGCGGTTGGTGTGGAAGCGGCCTTGGGCGTACTGCACGACCCGCTTCTTCAGGCTCTTGGCCTTGCCGACGTACAGCACCTCGTCGGCCTCGCCGATCATCCGGTAGACGCCGGGCGCGTCGGGCAGGCGCGAGACCTCGTCCTTGATCAGGGCGGCGCCGGACAGGCGGGGCGAGGCGGGGGTGTCGGCGGTGGTGTCGGTCACAGGGGAGATATAGGCGAGTCCGGCGGAGTCAGCGATCTTCCAGACCGTGGTGAATGCGCGCGATGATCACGCTGCTGACAGTTACGGAGTAGGTGACCACGTAACTCCAGGTGCGAAACTGCACGACCAGTTCGCGCAATTCGCCGAAGCCGGAGTGTCTGCCCCGCTCTGGGAAGTCTCGTAGGTTCGTGATCGCGTTGTCTAGCGTGGCGCCGAGATCCACAGCATAGGGGGCGCCATTTTTGACGAGCCAAGCTTCCAGGCGATCAAGGTCTGTCTCAGCGAGCCTGGAAAGCTCAATGTTACGCACCGGATCAGCGCTTTTGGCCGAAGTTTCGCAGTCTGGCTTGCACTTGTTCCCAGGGAATACCGCCGTCGCGTTCCGTCTCATCGCAGATGCGCTGAACGTCTTCCCAATAGGCTTCGTCATGTTTGCGTGGATCGAGGCCCGTGAAGGCGTCGAGAAGCTGGGTGGCGTAATCGTCGAGGCTCTTGCCGAGATCCTCGGACACGGCCTTCATCCGCTCAGCGAGCGCTGCATTGATCGTCAGGATGTGATCACCGTCAGCCATGTTCTGACTATGTTCCAATCCCGGTTTGTCGTCAATCACGAGGGGCGCTATGACGCCTCCCATGACCACGCGCCCGCTCTTCGTCACCCCGCTCTATGAAGCCAGCCTCGCCGGCGAGAAGGGCTTCGAGGCCTTCATCGACGAGCTGCACGACGCCTGCGTCGCCATCGCCGAGGACGACGAGGCCGGCCAGGCCTGGGCCTATAACAAGGGCTATCTGGGCTACACCTCGTACGCCTCGCTGAACGACCTGCCGCAGCGCGACAGCCTGTTCGCCGACCTCAAGAAGAAGCTCGACAAGCACGCCGCGGCCTTCGCCAAGGACCTCTGTTTCGACCTGGGGGCGGGCAAGCTGGTGATGGACAGCCTGTGGATCAACATCCTGGAGCCGGGCGGCCAACACAGCGGCCACATCCACCCGCACAGCGTCATTTCGGGCACGGTCTATGTGACCATCCCGCCGGGCGCCTCGGCCCTGAAGTTCGAGGATCCGCGCTTGCCGATGATGATGGCCGCCCCGACCCGCGCCGACGACGCGCCCGAGGGGTTGGCGCCGTTCGTCTACGTCCAGCCGGCGCCGGGCACGGTGCTGCTGTGGGAGAGCTGGCTGCGCCACGAGGTGACGCCCAACCAGGCCGACGAGCAGCGGATCAGCATCAGCTTCAACTACGCCTGGCGCTGAGTTCCCTTCTCCCCATGCGGGAGAAGGTGGCCGCCGAAGGCGGCCGGATGAGGGGTCGATCGTCCTGTCGGCTTGGCGCTCGGCGGCTGCCGTCGATCGCGGCGGACCTGTTCTTCAACCCCTCACCCGACCCGCTTCGCGGGCCACCCTCTCCCGCATGGGGAGAGGGGCGCGCTGCGGTGACGCTGTGAACTTTACCGTCGGCCCGTGGGTTCTTCTCGCCAAGGAGACCCCCATGGCCCAGACTCCCGACCACTCCGGTGAAGCCATCACCATCCAGAAGGTCCAGCCGTTCGGTGACGGCGGCATCGTCCTGACCACGCCGTCGCTGGACGTCGACGGCCACCTGGAGGACCGCCACTCGGCCTATCACGAGAACCGCTCGCCGCCGCTGGTCTGGACGCCGGTGGAGGGCGCGGCGGCCTACGCCCTCGTGGTCGAGGACCCCGACGCCCCGCGCGAGCGGCCGTTCGTCCACTGGCTGATCTGGAACATTCCGGGCGAGGCCACGAGCCTGCCGGAGGGCCTGCCCAACACCCCCAGCCTGGGCCAGGTCGGCGGCGCCACTCAGGGCGTCAACGACAACGGAACCGTCGGCTGGTTCGGCCCGCGCCCGCCGCCGGGCCATGGCCTGCACCGCTACCACTTCCAGATCTTCGCCCTGGCCGAGCGTCTGACCTTCGGCCCCAACATCCCGCTGGAGACCCTGGTCAGCGCCCTGAAAGGCGACACCCTGGCCGACGGCGTGCTGGTGGCGACCTATGAGGCGCCGGAGACGCAGTAGCGAACTTTCCTCCCCATTAGGGGGAGGTGGATCCGTGCGAATACGCACGGAGACGGAGGGGGTCCGCGAAGCGGTGGTGAATTCGCCACCTCACAGGGCCCCTCCACCGCCGTTCGGCGGTCCCCCTCCCCAAAGGGGGAGGAGAGGAGACTTCAGCCGCCGACCGACACGAAGCCATGCGCCAGCGCCAGCGTCACCCCCGCCGCGATCCGCGCGGAAGGATTGGGCCGGGGCTCGGCGACCTTGTGCAGCGTGTTGCGGTCGACGTGGCGGAACGGCGCGGTGCGGCCGCGCACCTGCAGCATGGTCGTGGAGACATAGGACCAGCCGCCGTCGGCCTCGAAGGCGACGTCCAGCTGGTAGGAGTCGGTGCGGAACGCCCACTCCAGGAAGTCGGTCGAGCAAATGCCATAGCCCGGCCCGCCGCGCTCGGCCCGGACCGTCAGGCCGGAACCGTCCGCCGCCGCCTGGCCCTTGGCCAGCGCCACCTGGCCGCGCGGGATGGCCAGGGTCTGCATGATCAGCCCCGTGGCCGGCTCCCACAGCCAATAGCCGACCTGGTCGTGGAAGGTGGTGTCCTCGTCCGAGGCGACGATGTGGACGTGATAGCGCAGGCCATAGAACAGCTGCGGCCCGTTGGCCTGCGGATCGATGGGCTGCATCTCGATGCGTTCGAGGAACTCGCGCCGCTCGGGCCCTTCGGCCTTGGGGTTCAGGTCGACGCCCTTGCGCCCCTCCCATACGCCGGCCAGCGGCCGCAGCGGGCCGAGGTTGGCCAAGGTGTCCGGATCCACGTCCGCCGGTTCGGTGAAGATGTCGTCGGAGAAGGTGATCATCGGGTCCGCGCCAGGGCAAAGCTGAGCGCCGGGTCTAGCGTGACGCTTCTGGGCGTCAAGGCTTGTGACGGGTGAGCGGTCGTCGACGCCCCCTCCGTCACGATGCTGCGCATCGCGCCACCTCCCCCGTTTCACGGGTGAGGAGGATGCGGCCTCCTCCTCCCATGCGAAGCGGGGGAGGTGGATCGGCGCCGATAGGCGACGAGACGGAGGGGGCGTCGATGAAAGCCTCATCCCCCCGCCGGTAGGGATCTGGGGACGAATGAGTTTCGTTCAAGAATTGGCAGGCGGCGATTTATGCGCAGTTTGTAGCGCCCTCGACGAACGTCGTTCCCGCTTTCAGGAGGGCCTTGATGACCACCACCGTCACGCCGTACGCGCAGCCGTTCTACCACGGAACCAGGGCCGACCTGCGAAAGGGCGACCTGATCGCCGCCGGCTGGGTCTCCAACTACGGCAAGCGCAAGACCGCCGCCTATGTCTACCTGACCGCCACCCTGGAGGCGGCGACCTGGGGCGCGGAGCTGGCCCAGGGCGAGAGGCCGGGCCGGATCTACATCGTCGAACCGACCGGCCCGTACGAAGACGACCCCAACCTCACCGACAAGAAGTTCCCAGGCAATCCGACCAAGTCCTACCGCACTCGCGACCCGCTGCGGGTGATCGGCGAGGTCGCCGACTGGACGGGGCACACGCCCGAACAGCTGAAGACGATGCGCGACCACCTGGCCGAGCTGGAGCGGCAGGGCGTCGAGGCGATCGAGGACTGAGGCAGGACTGAGCGACCGAAGGCGCTGGAAGACATCAAAGCTCCAAACCCGTGTCATCCCGGAAGCCTCGCAGAGGCTGTCCGGGACCCAGGGGCCGGCGCACTGCATTGGCCCCTGGGTCCCGGCTCTCCGCTGCGCTACGGCCGGGATGACGAGGATAAAGAGTGGTGTTCAATAACGCACCGGCCCTAAGCCGCCGCGGGCTCCGGCTCGGCGAGGGTGGAGGCCTTCCACCCGCGTTCCAGGGTCCAGGCGGCGATGGCCAGCCACAGCAGGCCCAGGAAGGCATGGCCACGCTGCCAGTATCCGACATCGTGGCCGGTGCGGACGTTCCACACCCCGGTCAGCAGGGCGAAGACGAGCAAGAGGCCCAGGAACCAGCCCAGCGAGAAGTGGGCCAGCCGCCGATAGCCCGGCTTGCCCCACAGGGCCCAGGCGGCGAACAGCGGCGCGAACTGGATGGCCAGGCCGACGCCGCAGGCCCGGTGCATCGGGTCGGGCCAGTGGAACACCCCGGCGAAGAAGGCCCCCAGGCCGGTCAGGGCCACCCACAGGCCGGCGAACGCCGAGACGACCCGCCGGCCGCCGGCCTGCTCCAGCGCGTGGGTGAAGCCGGCCCCGGCCAGCAGGCCAGCGATCCCGGCGACCATCATGCCGTAGTTGAACACCGCCGGCATCGGCGCGTCCGGCCCGCCCAGCTCGCTGATGAACTGGGCCCCGGCGTCGAAGCCGGGGAACAGCCGCTGAGCGACCAGCACGTCGGCCACCATGATGGCCGGCGCGATCACGCCGATCTTCAGGAATGCGCCGGTGCGGGCGGTCACGAGCTGGGAATCCAATGTCGCAAAAGGAGGCTTCGGATTTTGGGCCTGATCCGGGCGAAATCAATGCCTGATCATTCGGGGAAGCGCGCGAAACCCCTCTCTCATAGAGAGAGGGAGGGGCCCGCCGCCATCGGCGGTGGGAGGGTGAGTGGTTTCACCTTTGGCCGGATCGTCCGGATTCTCTTTTGCCCGCGCCTCAAACCCCACTCTCGCTGGGAAACAGTAAAGGGGAGTTTCATTCCGGGAGGGTGTAACCACTCACCCTCCCACCGCTTCGCGGCGGGCCCCTTCCCTCTCTCTCAGAGAGAGGGATTGGGAGCTACTTCGCCGCCGACGGGTGGCCCGCCGGGGCGAAGGCCGCGCCGAAGAAGTCGCCTTTCTTCCAGACCGGGCGGGCCGGGGTGTTGGCCAGCTCGCGGGCGATCTCGTAGTTCACGAGCGCGAACTTGGCGGCCGCCTGGTAGTCGATCGGCTGGTTCAGGTCGTCRCCCGGGTGGTGATAGTTGGTCTTCAGGAAGGTGGTGAAGGCCTTTTCGCCGCCGTTCTGGAAGCCGGTCATCAGGAACACCGACGGGACGCCCTGCTCGACGAAGCGGTAGTGGTCCGAGCGGGTGAACAGGCCTTCCTCCGGCAGCGGGTCGCCCGACAGCGCCACGCCGACGCGGCCGGCGGCGTGCTTGACGGCCTCGCCGACGGTCGAGCGGTCGGCGCCGAACGCGATCACGTCGGTGAACGGGTACAGCAGCACCGGCATGTCCAGGTTCACGTCGGCGGCGATGTCGGCCTTGGTCACCGTCGGGTTGTTGGCGAAATAGTCCGAGCCGATCAGGCCCTTCTCCTCGCCGGTCACGGCCAGCAGGATGATCGAGCGCTTGGGCCGGACCTTGGTGTTCTTGAAGCCGCGCGCCACCTCCAGCAGGGTGGCGATGCCCGAGGCGTTGTCCAGCGCGCCGTTGTTGACGCGGTCCTCGCCGGGCTTGGCGTTGTCCTTCAGGCCGATGTGGTCCAGGTGCGCCGACAGGATCACGGTCTGAGCCTTCAGCTTCGGGTCCGAGCCCTCGATCAGGCCGACGACGTTGCTGCTCTCGCGCTTCTCGATCTCGGTCTTCAGCACGACATTGGCCTTGGTCGCCAGGGCGAAACCCTTGACCGCGCCGGCCGGGGTCTCGGCCTCGGCCAGCACCGAGGCCAGCGGCGTCGGCGCGCCGGCGAACAGCTTGTCCGCCCCGGCCAGGCTGAGGGTGACCAGGCTGGGCGCGCCGGGCGCGCGGATGGCGCCGACGTCCTGGGCGTTGCGCCAGATGACGCGCCATTCCTTCATGCCCATCAGGCCGCGCGCGAACGGGCGGCGTTTCTCGCTGCTGGTGGTCGGCATGATCATCACGCCGACCGCGCCGCGCTTGGCCGCTTCCTGGCGCTTGACGTTGGGATTGCTGAAGTGGGCGCGTTCCTCGGTCTGGATCGAGGTCGGGGCGCCGCTCAGCATGACGACGATCTTGCCCTTCACGTCCAGGCCCGCATAGTCGTCGCGGCCCCGGCCGGCGTCGACCAGGCCGTAGCCGACGAAGACCAGCGGCGCGTTGACCGTCAGGTCGGCGGCCTGGGCCTGAGGGCCGGGCAGGTAGTCCTCGCCGTACTTCAGAGGCGCTTCCTTGCCGTCGGGACCGGTGACCGCGACCGAGCCCTCGCCGTTCGGGCGGTAGGCCAGCAACGGCACGTGCTGTTGGTACGAGGTTCCGGTGGTCGTCTTGTCACCGGCCGGCTTGACGCCCAGCAAGGCGTATTGGGCGGCCACGTAGTTGGCGGCGATGTCGTAGCCGCGGGTGCCGGCCTCGCGGCCTTCCATGGCGTCGTCGGCCAGGAAGGTCATGTGGGCCTTGATGGCCTCGGGCGAGGGCACGAAGTCCGAAGCCGCCTTCTTGGCCGAGGAAGCGGCGGGCTTGGCCGGAGCGGCCGCCAGGACCGGTTGCGCGACCATGAGCAGGGCGGCGCTGGCGAGCGCGGCGCGACGCGTGAACGACATGTCTGTGAGAGCCTCTTGGAAGCGTGACAGCCGAAAGTGTGGGCGGTTTCGGCGGCCGTCACGCGTAGGGGTTGGAGTAAGCAGGCCGCCCCCGGCCCGCGCAGGGGGCGAACCATGTCGGTGTGCTGACGGCTTGTCGAGACGGCCGCGCCTGAACGTTTTGTAATGTTGGGCAGGATTTGTCGCCGAGAACGGCATTCTGGCAATGGGGCTTCCTTCACCCCGCGCCCCTGCGCCAGCAACGTTCCTCGCCAGTTCGGTTAGCGGCAGATTAACCCTGGCGAAGGCCGGGAATGAGCCCCGTCGATAAGGTTAACAGACGCTAAAAAAGATGACCGAACCGTAAATTTTACCATTTTTGGTTGCACCTTCTTAACCGAGACGGCGCGAAAACCGACGTCAAGAACGCAACCAAAGACGCCAACCAAGACGCCAACAAAGGGGACATCCCATGCAGGCTCTTTCGATCGCCGCCGCCGGCATGATGGCCGCCGCCGACCGCCTGAACGCCAGCGCTCAGCGCGTCGCTTCGGCCGGCGCGCAGGCCGAGCGGGTCGAGACGCTCGGTGACGTGGATTTCGTGGCCGAGCGGGTCGGGCAGATCAGCGCCGCGACCGACTTCAAGGCCAATGCGGCGGTGATCCGAACCGCCGACCAGATGACCGGCGCGCTGCTCGACCTCAAGGCCTGAGCTTCGCACCGCAACGACGTTAGAGCCTGACCAGACGGTTCGGTCTTCCACCCGGAACGGACGGGCTCTAGCCGCCGGACGCCCAAAGCGCGCCCCCCTTGCAGCGGGCGTTCGGCAGCCGCCTCCCGCTTTGCCCCCTAGTCTTGCGGGAGGCGGCCCCCAGTTTTTCGTCCTTCTCCCCTTGCGGGAGAAGGTGGCCCGAAGGGCCGGATGAGGGGTCGATAGATCTGTCGGCCTGTATCTCGTCGGTCCGCCGTCGCGGCGGTCCTGTTCATCAACCCCTCACCCGACCCACTTCGTGGGCCACCCTCTCCCGCAAGGGGAGAGGGGTTGCGGGGTGTTGATGTTCATGTATTGTTCTCGTCATGGTGGAGCGCTCGCGGCAAGTCGCCTTTGCTCGACGTCTGCGGGAGCAGGCGCCGTCGACTGAGCGGTTGCTCTGGAGATTGCTGCGCGACCGTCGGCTGGATGGGCTTAAGTTTCGCCGCCAATTGCCGGTCGGGCGCTACGTGGCGGATTTCGTGTGCCTGCGCCATCGGCTGATTGTGGAAGCTGATGGTCCACATCACGATCAAGCACGGGACGCCGAACGCGATGCGTGGCTGAGCGGGCAAGGGTTTCGAGTGCTGCGGTTCAAGAACGAACAGCTGAGCTATCCCGACCGGGTCCTCGGCCAAATCCTAAAAGCCATCGCGGTTCCCCCTTCTCCCCTTGCGGGAGAAGGTGTCGCCGGAGGCGACGGATGAGGGGTCGCGCAAACGAAAACCGCCGCAACGGCGGTAAGGCTGTCGCGGCGGCTCTGTTCGTGTGACCCCTCACCCGACCCGCTGCGCGGGCCACCCTCTCCCGCAAGGGGAGAGGGGAATTACTTCGCCCGATCCATCAGGCCCGCGAACCGCTCGAACAGGTACAAGCTATCCGTCGGTCCGGGCGACGCCTCCGGGTGGTGCTGCACCGAGAACACCGGCTTGTCGGCCAGTTGAATGCCGGCGTTGGTGCCGTCGAACAGCGAGACGTGGGTCTCCTGCACCGGGGCGGGCAGGCTCTCGCTGTCCACGGTGAAGCCGTGGTTCATCGAGACGATCTCGACCTTGCCGGTGGTCAGGTCCTTGACCGGATGGTTGGCGCCGTGGTGGCCCTGGTCCATCTTCACGGTCTTGGCGCCGAGCGCCAGGGCCAGCATCTGGTGGCCCAGGCAGATGCCGAACACCGGCTTGCCGCTCTCGACCAGCTTTTGGATCTCGGGCACCGCGTATAGCCCCGTGGCGGCCGGGTCGCCGGGGCCGTTGCTGAGCAGCACGCCGTCGGGATTGCGGGCCAGGATGTCTTCGGCCTTGGTGTCGGCCGGCACCACCGTGGCGCGGGCCCCGACGTGGGCCAGGGCGCGCAGGATGTTGCGCTTCACGCCGTAGTCGATGACGACCACTTCGTACTTGGGCTTGTCCAGCTTGGCGTAGCCTTCCGGCCACGACCACAGGCCCTCGTCCCAGGTGAAGGTCTGGGTGGTCGAGGCGTCCTTGGCCAGGTCCAGGCCCTCGAGGCCGGCCCAGGCCTTGGCCTTGGCGACCAGGGCGTCAAGGTCGAACTGGCCGTCGGGCGAGTGGGCGATGACGCCGTGCGGCATGCCGGTTTCGCGGATCTTGCGGGTCAGGGCGCGGGTGTCGATGCCGGCCAGGCCGATCACGCCCCGGGTCTTCATCCAGGCGTCGAAGTCGCTGTTGGCGCGCCAGTTGGCCTGCTGGGTCGGGACCTCGCGGAACAGGGCGCCGCGCGCCGCCGTCTCGGCCACGCCGGTGACCTGCTCGACGTCCTCGACATTGGTCCCGACATTGCCGATGTGCGGGAAGGTGAAGGCCACGATCTGCGCCATGTAGGACGGGTCGGTCAGGATCTCCTGATAGCCCGTCATGGCGGTGTTGAAGCACACCTCGCCGACCGCGTCGCCGACCGCGCCGCAGCCCACGCCCTGCAGGATGGTGCCGTCGGCCAGGGCCAGAACGCCCGTTACGCCAGGAAGAAGGGTAACGCCGGGAAGAAGGTCTTGGGACATTCTGTGGAGCGCTCCTAACGCGTGTTGACGGGTGCCTATTGTCGCAAAAAGGCGGGCCAGGGGTAACCCCGCCCGCCAAGCAAACGGCGGGGTGTCTAGGGGCTATGGGGAGGGGGGTCAACCCCCTGTCTCCCATGGACCGATCACGCGATTTTCGCTTGGCTCCACATTCCCGTGATATGCGACCGCGCCCCCTCGCGCGACGGCCGTAAAAGCCCTTATGGTGAAAGGCTTCCACGCAAGAAAACCACCTAGGCGAAGAACTGGGCGAACACGGGAGGACGGACCCATGCTCGAACTGCGCCCGAATTGCGAGTGCTGTGACCGCGACCTGCCCCCGGCCAGCGACGCGGCCCGAATCTGCACCTTCGAACACACCTTCTGCGCCGACTGCGCCGACCTGCGCTTCGACGAGACCTGCCCCGACTGCGGCGGCGGCCTGGTGACGAGGCCGATCCGCCCCGAGGCGGAGCTGCACCGCTATCCCGCCTCGCTGCGGCGAGTGACGAAGGCCCACCGCGCGCCGGTGGTCCGCCGCGAACCCGAGGGCCCGCCGGGCTGGGCTTAGGGGACGCCGCGCGAAACCCCTCTCTCTGAGAGAGAGGGAGGGGCCCGCCGCCGCAGGCGGTGGGAGGGTGAGAGGTTTCACCGCTGGCCGGGAAGGCCAACGCTCTGCCCCGTCACCCAACTCCCAGCCACCCAACGCCGACCTCCCCGGCGAAAGCCGGGGCCCAGGTCGAACCCCAAGCTCTCAGCGGACGGCGCCACGCGAGGGCGCGTCATTCCCAAACTTTCCGGAAGAATCCGGGCCCCGGCCTCCGCCGGGCAGGTCGGGAGAATAAGAGCTTCATTCGGAGAGACCGTAACCACTCACCCTCCCACGCCTGCGGCGTGGGCCCCTCCCTCTCTCTCAGAGAGAGGGATTTTGAAGACGCGGTCGTCAGGCCAATATGGTCTGGTCAGTTGCCTCAGGTCAGTCGATAAAATGGCTCGAGTGGTCTGAACTTTTCTGGTC
>NZ_JBFUJD010000073.1:0-28793 GCF_056401555.1 Caulobacter sp. P4_E5 | reverse complement strand
GGAAGAGACGAGCGCGCGGCGGTCAACACTACCGCGCGGCTGGCCGGTGAGGTCGACTCGCATCCGAAACGGGCGCCCAGGTCCACAGCTGGCGCGAAAGCGGGCGTGTTGAGCCGTGATCGGACCAATCGCGCCGGCGCCCCCCGGAAATCAGCGTTCCATCCCTCGTCCTGTCAGGAGGCCGCGAGTGGCGGACCTCGGAACGATGGGGGATTGTCGATGCGTGACTGGACGAACCGCTCCGCCCGGCGGCGGCTGCTTTGCGCGGCCTCGGCCGTCTGGGCGCTGAGCGCGGGCGCCGCCCTGGCCCAGGCCATGCCATTCAGGATCGACGCCCAGCCGGCGGCGGCGGGCATCCGCCAGTTCGCGCGCCAGGCTGGCGTGCAGATCCTGGTTCAGTCGGACGCCGCCGACGGCAAGCGTACGGGCTCGGTGAAGGGGGCCTTGCCGGTCGATCGCGCCCTGGAGCAGCTGCTGTCCGGCACGGGACTGGCGGTGATCTCCAATGACGGCAAGACGATCATCCTGGCGCCGCCGCGCACGGGCCTGATCCGCACGGGCTGGTCGAATGCCGCCGGCGGGACCTTGGCCTCGGCGCCGGAGCCGGCTCCGCCGCCCGAGCCCGAGACGCCCAGCATCATCGAGGAGGTGATCGTCACCGGCACCCGCTCGACCTCGCGCACGGTCACCGAGAGCATGGCGCCGATCGACGTCATCTCGTCCGCCGAACTGACCAAGAGCGGCAAGCAGTCGACCCGCGACCTGATCTCGACCCTGGTGCCGTCGGCCAACACCTCCAACAGCGGCGCGGGCGCCAGCTTCGCGATCAAGACCGTGTCGCTGCGCGGCCTGTCGGCCGACCAGACCCTGGTGCTGGTCAACGGCAAGCGCCGGCACAACACCGCCATCCTGTTCGTCAACGGCACCACCCAGAACGGCCAGTCGCCGCCGGACCTGGACTTGATCCCGTCGGCCTCGATCGAGCGCATCGAGGTGCTGCGCGACGGGGCCTCGGCCCAGTATGGCTCCGACGCCCTGGCCGGGGTGATCAACGTCATCCTGAAGAAGAGCCCCGAAGGCGGCTCGCTGACCGCGCTCTACGGCAAGACCGGCGAGGGCGACGGCGAGACCGGCCAGTTCTCCGGCAATATCGGGATGAAGCTGGGCGAGGCCGGCTATCTCAACCTGACGGCCGACGTTCGGATCACCGACCCGACCGACCGCGGCGACAAGACCCCGAACACCACCGTGATGTATTTCCCGCTGAACGCCGCGGGCCAGCCGGTGCGGGTGGGGACGGCCGGCGCGACCCCCGATCCGCGCGAGGCCACCGCTAACCGCCACACCAGCCATCCCGGCTCGCCGCAGGTGCAGCTGTTCTCGCTGGGCTACAGCGCCGGGTCGCCGCTCAGCGACAATGTCGACCTCTATTCGTTCGGCACCTTCTCCAGCCGCAACACCGCCGCCTGGCTGACCTTCCGCAATCCCAACGCCGCCAACAACATCACGGCGATCAACCCCAATGGCTACACGCCGCGCCTGTTCCTGAAGGATCGCGACTTCCAGGTGGCGTTCGGCGCCAAGGGCATGGGGCTGCTGGGCTTCGACTGGGACCTGTCGACGACCTTCAGCCGCGACGACGTCGACTATTACGAGAACTCGCTGAACGCCTCGCTGGGCCCGGCCAGCCCGACCTATTTCTACATCGGCACGCTGAAATTCCAGGAGTGGACCAGCAACCTGGATCTGACGCGCGAGGTCGACACCGGCCTGTTCGCCGATCCGATGTTCGTGGCCCTGGGCGCCGAATATCGCGACGACAAGTTCGAGATCGTCGCTGGTGAACCGGCCTCTTACATCAATGGCGGCTATGTCGCCCCGGCCGGCAGCCCGCAGGCGGGCGTGGTCTTCGCGGGTGGCTCGCAGGGCGTGACCGGCTTCCCGCCGTTCTCGGCCGGCTCGTTCTCGCGCGACAACATCTCGGCCTACCTGAACGTCGAGCAGAAGGTGACCGAGAAGCTGGAGTTCGCTCTGGCCGGCCGCTTCGAGCACTATTCGGACTTCGGCGACGCCAAGACCTTCAAGCTGTCGGGCCGCTACGCGATCCTGCCGCACCTGGCGATCCGGGGCACGGCCAGCACCGGCTTCCGGGCGCCGTCGCTGCAGCAGCAGCACTACGCCTCGTCCAGCACGATCGGCGTGATCGTGCCGCCGGCGACCACGACCCAGCTCTATCCGGTGCAACTGCTGCCGCCGGACAACCCGGCCGCCATCGCCCTGGGCGCCAAGCCGCTGCGGCCCGAGAAGTCGACCAACTATTCGGTCGGTATCGTGGCCCAGCCGCTGCCGCGGATGAACGTCACGCTCGACGTCTACCAGATCAAGATCGACAACCGCATCCTGCAGAGCGGCACGCTGGGCCCGAACGCCGCCGTCAGCACCGCCCTGGCCAGCCAGGGCCTGAACCCGCAGCAGGCGGCCTTCTACTACGGCAATTTCGCCGACACCAAGACGCGCGGCATCGACTTCGTGGTCGACTACCGCACCGACTTCGGCGACTTCGGCGCGGTGCGGTGGACCTTCTCGGCCAACCACACCAAGAACGAGTTCACCCGCGTCGTGCAGCCGCCACCGGCCCTGGCGGCGGCGGGGATCGTCTATATCGACCGCGTGAAGATCGGCGACCTGACCGTCGGCACGCCCAAGGACAAGTTCATCCTGGGCGCCGACTGGACCCTCGGCAAGTTCGACACCAACCTGCGCCTGACCCGCTACGGCGAGGTCGTCCAGCGCACGTCCTTGGCGGCCAACGACGAGACCGTCAGCCCCAAGCTGATCGTCGACCTCGACCTCAGCTACGCGGCGAGCGACAGCATCACGCTCAGCGTCGGCGCCAACAACCTGCTGGACGCCTATCCCGACAGCGTTCGGGCCGCCAATCGCGGCACGCCCGCCTTCGCCTATTACAATCAGTACTCCCCGTACGGGATCAGCGGCGGCTTCTACTACGCCCGCGTCGCCGCCCGGTTCTAGGCTTGGTTCCGCCGGTCCGGGCCAGCGCTCGGACCGGCCTTCTCGCGAGTTCACGATGACCAAGAGTTCCAAGCGCGGCGTCAGCCGTCGCCGGCTTTTCTCGATCGGTGGCGGGGCGATCGCCGTCTCTGGCGTGGCGGCCCTGACGCCGCCGGGCGCGAAGGCGGCCGACCAGCCGCTGGCCGCTGATACGCGCATGGTCACGGCGACCGAGGGCACCAACATCTGCGCGGTGGCCTCGCCCGACGGCAAGACGGTGGCCTTCGACGTCTACGCCATGCTGTGGCTGGTCCCGATCGAGGGCGGCCCGGCCAGGCGGCTGACCGACGAGATCTACGAGATCGCACAGCCCGACTGGTCGCCGGACGGCAAGACGCTGGCCTTCCAGTCCTATCGCGACGGCAACTTTCACGTCTGGACCATCGGCGCCGACGGGACGGGCCTGAAGCCACTGACCAAGGGCGTATTCGACTGCCGCGAGCCGCGCTGGTCGCCCGACGGCAAGACGATCGCGTTCTCGAGCGACCGGGGCGGACGCTACGGCGTCCACCTGCTGGACGTGGCCAGCGGCGCGATCACCGCCTTCAGCGCGGGCCCCGGCGACGAGTTCGAACCCTCCTGGGCGCCCGACGGCAAGAGCATCGCCTTCACGGTCGACAAGGTCCGCATCGACGTCCAGGGCCTGGATGGCGCGCGGCGGACGGTGGCCAAGGTCAAGGCCTCGGCCGACCGTTTCAACGCCGCCTCGGTCGCCAGTCCGGCCTTCACGCCGGATGGCCAGGACGTGGTCTTCACCGCCATCGAGAACGGCAAGGCCGAGCTGCGCAACGCCGCCGGCGCCGTGGTCCAGGGCGAGGACGTCTTCCCGTTCCGCCCCTCGTGGCTGCCGTCTGGCGAGTTCGTCTACACGGCCGATGGCCAGATCAAACGCCGCGCGGCGGGCGAGGCGAAGGCCATCGCCTTCACCGCCACGGTCCCGGTGCTGACGCCGCGCTACACCAAGAAGAGCCGTGACTTCCTGTCGGCCAAGACCCGGCCGGTGGTCGGGATCGGCAGTCCGGCCCTGTCGCCCGACGGTCGCCAGGTGGTGTTCCGGGCGCTGAACGACCTCTACCTGCTCGACATCGGCGGCGGTCCGGCCAAGGCCTTGACCAAGGACGCCTTCAGCAAGGTCGATCCAGCCTGGTCGCCCGACGGCAAGACCCTGGCCTATTCGACCGACAAGGGCGGCTCGCTGGACATCTGGCTGCGCGACATGGCGACGGGCGCCAGCAAGCAGCTGACCCATTTCGATGGGGCGGCCGTGTCGGGCGCCTGGTCGCGCGACGGCAAGTCGATCGCCTTCCTCAGCCAGAACGGCGGCCTGTTCGTCGCCGACGCCGCCACTGGCGAGACCCGCCGCGTCTATGGCGACCTCTGGGAACCGGGCAAGCCGACCTGGGGACCGGGCGACAAGACCATCGCCTACGCCGCCTTCAAGCCGTACTCGGCGCGCTTCCGCGAAGGCCTCAGCGAGATCCTGACCGTCGATCTGGCGAACGGGAAGGGAAGCTACGCCCCGATCCTGCCCGATCGCTCGCTGGGCACGCGCGGCGACGATGGCCCGGCGTGGTCGCCGGACGGCAAGGCGCTGGCCTATGTCTTCGCCAGCCGCCTGCACGTCTCGCCGGTGGACGAGACCGGCAAGCTCTTGGGTCCGCCCAAGCCCCTCAATGACGAGGTCACCGACGCGGTCAGCTGGGGCGGCGACGGCAAGAGCCTGGTCTATCTCTCGGCCGGCCAGCTGAAGCTGATCGCAGCCACGGGCGGCGCGCCCAAGCTCGTGCCGCACGGTCTGACCTGGGCCAATGTCCGGCCCAAGGGGCGGATGGTGGTCCGCGCCGCGCGGCTGTGGGACGGTAAGTCGCCAACCTTGCGCGAGAACGTTGACGTCCTGATCTCCGACGGCCGCATCGCCGGCGTCGCCCCGCGCGGCGAGGTGGCGGCCGACGTGACGGTGATCGACGCGCCGACGGGAACGGTGATGCCGGGCCTGATCGACATGCACACCCATCGCCAGATGCAGGGCTACGGCTACGGCGACCGGGAAGGGCGGCTGTGGCTGTCGCTGGGCGTCACCACGACCCGCTCGCCCGGCGGTCCGGCCTATCACACGGTCGAGGACCAGGAGGCGATCGAGTCCGGCAAGCGGGTCGGCCCGCGCTACTACGCCACCGGCGAGGCGATCGACGGTTCGCGGATCTTCTACAATTTCATGCGGCCCGTCACCGAGCCCGGCCAGATGGCGCTGGAGCTGAAGCGGGTCGAGGCGCTGTCGTACGACCTGATCAAGACCTATGTCCGCTTGTCGGGCGAGCGCCAGAAGGAGGTCATCGCCTGGGCCCACGCCAAGGGCCTGCCGCTGACCTCGCACTACCACTATCCAGCCCTGGGCCTGGGCATGGACGGCATGGAGCACCTGGGCGCGACCAGCCGCACCGGGTATTCGCGCACGGTCAGCGCGCTGGGGAACATCTACCAGGACGTCAACACCGCCTTCGTGGCCAGCAAGGCCGCCCGCACGCCGACCCTGTTCACCTCGACGGCCTTGCTGGGCGACGACCGCTCGCTGGTCGACGATCCGCGCATCAAGGCGCTGTATCCGCCGTGGGAATATGCCCGACTGCTGGAGCGGGCCAAGCAGATGGCCGGCATGGACCGAACGCCGATCCTGGCCTCGCTGGCCCGCAATGTCGCCGAGGTGGCGCGCACCGTCCGGGCGGGCGGGCGGATCACCACCGGCACGGACTCGCCGATCGACTTCAACGCCGTCAGCCTGCACATGAACCTGCGGGCCATGGTCCGCTACGGCATGACGCCGTTCGAGGCCCTGGTCACCGCCACCAGCGCCTCGGGCGAGTATCTGGACGAGCCGCTGGGAGCCATCACGACGGGAAGTTATGCCGATCTCATCGTGGTCGACGGCGATCCGCTGGCCCGGATCGAGGACGCGGCCAAGGTCGCCAAGGTGATCAAACACGGCGAAGTCTATTCGGTCGCCGATCTGATTGGCCCGTTCGCGGATCACACACAGCACGCCGCGCTCGATCGCGGCAGACGGTTCGTTTGCGAAGCCTCGGCCGAATACTGGTGGCACGAGCCCGACTTCCTGGCCCAGGCCCGCGCCTCGTGCTGCGACGGCGCCTGCGGCTTCACGCCGACCTTCAGCCTGCAAGTCTAGGGGACGAGACGATGGGTATTTCGCGACGCGGCTTTCTGACGTCCGTGGGCAAGGCCGGCGGCTATAGCGCGCTGTACGCCACCATGATGGGTATGGGCCTGTTGGCCGCGCCCCGCGCCTATGCTGGTCCGCCGAAGCTGCCGGCCGGCGGCGGGGCGGGCAAGTCGGTGGCCATCCTGGGCGCGGGGATCGCCGGCCTGGTGGCGGCCTACGAACTGCGCAAGGCGGGCTATGCGGTGACGGTGCTGGAAGCGCGCGACCGTCCGGGCGGCCGCGCCTGGTCGGTGCGGGGCGGCTCCAAGATCGTCCAGACCGGGCGTCCCGACCAGCTGGTCGACTGGGCCGAGGGCAAGCACGCCTATTTCAACGCCGGCCCCGCCCGGATTCCGCAATGGCACCACGCGGTCCTCGGCTACTGCCAGGAGCTGAACGTGCCGCTGGAGGTGATGGTCAACGCCAATCGCGCCGCCAAGCTGGACTTCGCCGGCCAGGTGGTGAGCGAGCGTCAGGCGGTCGACGACACCCGCGGCGCCTTCACCGAGCTGCTGGCCAAGGCCGTCGACAAGGGCGCGCTGGACCAGGAGCTGACCGGCGTCGATAAGCAGAAGCTGCTGGGCTATCTCTCGGCCTATGGCGACCTGGGCAAGGGTTACGCCTACAGCGGCTCGACCCGCGCCGGCTTCAGCGCCGCGCCGGGCGGCTACGCCCATCCGCCCAAGGGCGGCGATCCACTACGGATGGCCGACATGATGAAGGCGCGGTTCTGGGGCGCCAGCCTGATCTTCGAGGAGATCATCGACATGCAGGCCACCATGCTGCAGCCGGTCGGCGGCATGGACCGGATCTCCTACGCCCTCTACGAGCAGGTGAAACCGGCGGTGAAGTTCGGGGCGGTGGTCAAGGCGCTGCGCAAGACCGCCAAAGGGGTGCAGATCGCCTATGTCGACGCAGCCGGGCCCCAGACGCTGGAGGCCGACTTCTGCGTCTGCACCATCCCGTTGCCRGTGCTGGCCAAGATCCCGTCGGACTTCGCGCCGCGCGTGAAGTCGGCCATCGCGGCCGCCGAGTACCATCACGGCACCAAGGTCGCTTGGGAGAGTCGCCGGTTCTGGGAGCAGGACGACTTCCAGTATGGCGGCCTGGGCTGGACCGACGAGGCCAATGAGCTGGTCTGGTACCCCAGCGGCGGCATCGGCGAGAAGACCGGGATCCTCGTCGGAGCCTATTCGATCGGCTTCTCGGGCCCCGACGCGCCGCCGAAATACGCGGCCATGCCGTTCGAGGAACGCTTCGCCGTCTCGCGCCGGGTGATCGACAAGTTCCACCCGGGACATGGCAAAGAGCTGGCCAAGCCCTTCACGGTGTCGTGGATGCAGACGCCCTACAGCGAGGGCGTGGCGGTCGGCTGGAAGGACGAGCAGCGCGCCACCGACTACGCCGAACTCTGCAAGCCCGACGGCGCCTTCTATTTCGCCGGCGAGCACATGAGCTACATCAACGCCTGGCAGGAAGGCGCGGCGTTGTCGGCCCACGAGGCGATCAAGCTGATCCAGGCCCGGGTGTCGGCGGCGTAGCGCACGCCGCCGCCAGGCCGCGCTTCGGGGCTTGCCCTACTGCGTGCTCGCCCGGAGGCCGAAGCCCATGACCTGGGCCGCGATTGCGGCCTGGGTGCGGTTGTGGACGTTGAGCTTGCGCATGACGGCGGTCATGTGCGCCTTGACCGTGGCCTCGGCGATGCCGAGGTCGAAGGCAATCTGCTTGTTGAGTCGTCCGGAGTTGACGCCCTCGAGGACCTTCAACTGGGTCGGCGTGAGCTCGCAAAAGCCGATTGGCGTGGCCCCGTCGGTGTCGGGCTGGTTCATCCTGGTCATGTTCACCCCTGCTTTTTCCTGTCCCTGACCGGCCGTCTCGCGACGACCGGGCTCCGCCTCGATCGATGTGCCGGTCTTCGCCGGCTGGGCGGTTCGCGTTCCACGAACTTWGTGATATTAGTTGGACAGATTCAAGTGAATTGGTCAATGTTAGCGCAAACAAATGTTGTGACAGGCTAATTCGCGGAAATCTGTCATACAGGTTGTCGTGGTGTGGCCGAGAGAGCCGCAGCGTCGGGAGGAGCGAATTGGAGGGCTTGTGGCCTTGCGCCGGGCGCGCGATCCAGGCGGTCGCCGTTGGATCGGATCGTTCCGTCCTGAGCAAAGAGCCGACGCGAGCGTGTCTTCGGGCACTGCTTTGGCGATCGGCGCGGCTTGGCCATTCTTCCCGCGCGCCAAAAATCCAGGCATGGCTCGTGAAGAGCGACCAACTTTACATGAAGCCCGAGCAGCGTCGCGCGTCCCCGCGATCGCGTTGGAGACCTATTGGATGAGCCAAGGCCGTCTAGCTGATCAGGCGTATACGGGCATCGTGGAGATGATCAAAACCGACGGCTTGCATGTCGGTGATCGCCTGCCGTCGGAAGCGCGCCTGGCGGAGATGTTCGGCATGTCGCGCACCATCGTGCGCGAGGCGCTCGTCCGGCTGGCCGCCGACAGCATCACCGAGGCCCGGCGCGGGGCCGGGTCCTTCGTGAAGAACCGGCCGTCCGACAAGCTTGGCGCCTACATGCCGCTGTCGGAGCTGCCGTCGACCATGGGCAGCTACGAGGTGCGCTTCGTGCTCGAGGCCGAGGCGGCGCGGCTGGCGGCGGTGCGGCGCTCGGCCGAGGAGATGGCCAGCATCGAGGCGGCGCTTTCGAAGCTGCGCGAGGCGCTGCTGTCGAACGCACCGGCCCATGCCGAGGACATGGAGCTGCATCGCCAGATCGTGCTGGCCACCGCCAATCCCGCCTTCCTGGTCACGTTCGAGGCGCTTGAGGCCGACGTGGACAAGATCATGCGCGCCGGTGTCGACATCTCACGGTCGCGGCCGCCGGAGGCGATCGCCGAAATGATGCGCGAGCACGAGATGATCGTCGAGGCGATCCGCGCTCAGGACGGCGACGGCGCGGCCCTGGCCATGCGCTGGCATCTGTCACGCGGGCGAAAGCGGCTCATGCCCTGACGCGCGGGGCCCGGCGCCGCTTGGGCGACCATGGCGTTCCAACCAGGCCTGGGCCATCTCGCACAGCCGCTCCGGCGGCGCGCTGGCGTCCAGCGCGAAGACCTCCTCGTCGGCGCCGGGCCGCTCGAGGGTGGCCAGCTGGCTGTCCAGCAGACTGGCGGGCATGTAGTGGTCCGCGCGGCGGGCCAGTCGCCGCGAAAGCTCTTCGCGACTGGCGTCCAGCAGCACGAAGCGCGTCGGGACCGAGATGACGCCGCGCAGGCGGTCGCGATAGCCGCGTCTCAGCGCCGAGCACGCCGCCRCGACCGGCCCTCCCGACGCGGCGGCCTCGCCGATGGCCATTCCCAGCCGATCCAGCCAGGGCCAGCGGTCCTCGTCGTCGAGGGGCTGGCCGGCGCTCATCTTGGCGACCGCACGCTCGTCATGGAAATCGTCGCCCTCCAGGAAGGGGCAGCCGAACTCGCGGGCCAGCAGGGCGCCGAGCGTCGATTTTCCGCTTCCGCTCACGCCCATGGCGATGACGGCGAACCCGGCGGGGCGTGCGAGGCTGGATGGCGACGGCAAGCGGCCTCCTTGAAAGCGGGCGCCGGCGGGCGTGTCGATACACGCCGAGAGGACGAGCGCCGCCGGATTTCTACCGGCCGATCCGGAGAGGCGTAACTACGACCATGGTCGAGGATGGTGGCCGCGCCCGGCCGATTTATCAGTAGCGACAGTAGAGTTGAGGAACGGCATGAGAGCGATCCTGTTGTCGGCGGTCCTGGCGGCCTCGATCCCCATGGTGGCGGTCGCCGCCACCAACTCTGTCCTGCTGTCCGCGCCGGATGATCCTCGCGCGGTGACGGTCAAGGGTGTCGGCGACGGTCGCGCCGACGACACCGACGCCATCCAGAAAGCCATCGACGCGGCGCGCGACAAGACCGGCCACGGCATCGTCTTCCTGCCCTCGGGCCGCTATCGCCTGAGCCGCACCATCCTGGTGCCGCCGGGCGTTCGCATCTTCGGTGTCGGCGCCACGCGCCCGGTCTTCGTGCTGGGAGCCAACACACCTGGCTTCCAGAAGGGCGTGGCCACGATGATCGTGTTCACGGGCGGCGACCAATACCAGGTCGGCGACATCCCCGTGCCGGTCCCCACGGTCAGGCCCGAGACCCTGAAGGTGCGCGACGCCAATTCCGGCACCTTCTATTCGTCCATCGGCAATGTCGACGTCGAGATCGGCGACGGCAATCCGGCCGCCGCCGCGGTGCGGTTCCGCATGGCCCAGCACGCCTTCCTCAGCCACATGGACTTCCGCCTGGGCTCGGCCTTCGCCGGGGTCTACCAGGCGGGCAACATCATGGAGGACGTCCACTTCCACGGCGGCCGCTACGGCATCGTCACCGAGAAGACCTCGCCGGCCTGGCAGTTCACCCTGATCGACTCGACCTTTGACGGCCAGCGCGACGCCGCGATCCGCGAGCACGAGGTCGACCTGACCCTGGTCAATGTGGCGATCAAGAACACGCCGGTCGGAATCGAGATCGACCGCGGCTACAGCGACAGCCTGTGGGGCAAGAACGTCCGCTTCGAGAACGTCTCCAAGGCCGGCGTCGTCATCTCCGCCGAAGATAACGTCTTCACCCAGGTCGGCTTCGAGAACGCTATCGCCTCCAACACCCCGGTGTTCGCCCGCTTCCGCGACAGCGGCAAGACCGTCGCCGGCAAGGGCCGCGCCTACAAGGTGGCCTCGTTCACCTACGGCCTGACGCTGCCGGGCCTGGGTCAGATGGGCGAGTACAAGACGCAGGTCGACCTGGCCCCGCTGCCGGCCCTGCCGGCGGCGTCGGCGCCGGCTCTGCGCGCCCTGCCGCCGGTGGCAGAATGGACCAACGTCAAGACCCTGGGTGTGAAGGGCGACGGCCAGTCCGATGACACCGCCGCCTTGCAGAAGGCGATCGACAGCCACCGCGTGCTTTACCTACCCACCGGCTTCTACCTGGTCACCGACACCCTGAAGCTGCGACCCGACACCGTGCTGATCGGCCTGCACCCGGCGGTGACCCAACTGGTCATTCCCGACAACAATCCGGGCCACGCCCAGGTCGGGCCCGTGAAGCCCGTGCTCGAGACGCCCAAGGGCGGCGACAACATCCTGTTCGGCCTGGGGATCTTCACCGGACGCGTCAACCCGCGCGCCTCCGCGCTGCTGTGGCGGTCGGGCGCGACGTCGCAGGTCACGGACCTCAAGATCATGGGCGGCGGCGGCACGCCCACCGCCGACGGCAAGTCGCTGGGCGCGGCCCAGGCGCGTAGCGGCGATCCCGTGGCCGACGGCCGCTGGGACGCGCAGTATCCCAGCATCTGGGTGACCGACGGCGGCGGCGGCACGTTCGCCAACGTCTGGAGCCCCAACACCTTCGCTTCGGCCGGCTTCTATATCAGCGACACCAGCACGCCGGGCCATATCTACGAGGTCTCGGTCGAGCACCATGTGCGCAACGAGTTCGTGCTCGACAACGTCCAGAACTGGGAGTTCCTGGCGCCGCAGACCGAGCAGGAGGTCGGCGACGGACCCGACGCCGTCTCGCTGGAGGTGCGCAACTCGCGCAACATCCTGTTCGCCAACTATCACGGCTATCGGGTGACGCGGTCGTACCACCCCGCGGAAACGGCGGTGAAGCTGTTCAACTCGTCGGACATCCGCTTCCGCAATGTCCACATCAACGCCGAGAGCGGCGTCGCGCTCTGCGACAGCATCGGCTGTGGCACGTACCTGCGCGCCAGCAAGTATCCGTTCGAGAACGCCATCCAGGACAAGACCCGCAAGCAAGAGGTGCGCGAGCGCGAGTTCGCCGTGCTCGACGTCACCGGCCAGCCCGCGCCAGCGGCTCCGGCCAATGACGGCAAGGCCCGCAAGCTGGAGACTGGCTTCTGGTCGATCTCCGGCGCGACCGTGGGGGCCGACGGGGCGCTCTATTTCGTCGAGAAGCGGTTCCAGCGGATCTATCGCTGGACCCAGGCCAAGGGCCTGGAGGTGGTGCGTGACCACTCGCTGGATCCCACGAACCTGGCGATCGACGGCTCGGGCAAGCTGCTGGTGGTGTCCTCATACGGCCCGCAGGCTTCGGTCTATTCGATCGATCCGGCCGGTCCCAAGGACGCGATGACCATGATCGCGCCGACGCCGTCGGCCCAGCGTCCCGGCGCGAAGACGCTGCTGCCGGTCAACTGGTGGAACAATGGCGAGTTCCGCGACCAGTACGACCCGGCCACCGACCATTTCACCACCCTGGCCGAGATGTTCGCCCGCGACGTCGGTACGCCCAAGACGCAAGAATATGTCTCGCCCGACGGTAGCCTGTCGCTGCCGGCCTTCCGGGTGTGGCAGCAGGGGCCGCCCGACCACGTCGGCTGGCGCTGGGCCGACAGCCTGCAGGCCCATGGCCTGATCAGCGGCGCGGTCGGCGAGCGGGTCTTCGTCACCAACGGCTCGGAGAACAAGACCTATAGCGGCCGGGTCGGACCTGGCGGGACGCTGACCGACCTGAAGGTGTTCGCTAACCGCGGTGGCGAGAGCGTCGCGATCGACGGGCAGGGCCGGGTGTTCGTCGCCAACGGCCAGATCTTCCAGTACGGCCCCGACGGACAACTGGTCGGCCGCATCGACGTCCCGGAGCGGCCGCTGCAACTGATCTTTGGCGGCGAGGACAAGAAGACGCTGTTCGTCCTCACCCATCACTCGCTCTACGCGGTGACGCCGTAGGGGCCGGGTTCACTGAGGACTATCAGGAAATCGAAGCTTCAAATCCCTTGTCATCCCGGAAGCCTCGGAGAGGCTATCCGGGACCGCCGGAAGCGCGGAGTTTTCCGCGGTCCCGGCTCTCCGCTGCGCTCCGGCCGGGATGACACGGAAAAGCGGTCGTTCATCGAGTACGGATCCTATCGGCATGAGAACCTGGCTCGTCGCGTTGACAGCGGCCGCGATCGCTCTGGCCCTGGCGGCGGGCGGGCCGGCCTTGGCGTCGACTTCGGTGTTCGCCACGGCGCCGGACGATCCGACCGCCGTCGTGGTGCGGGGCAAGGGTGACGGCCGCGCCGACGACGGCGCCGCTATCCAGGCCGCGATCGACGCGGCGGCGGCCAAGCCCGGCGGCGGCCTCGTCTTCCTGCCCTCGGGCCGCTACCGGATCAGCAAGACGATCTTCCTGTGGCCTGGTGTCCGCGTGTTCGGCGTGGGCGCCACACGCCCGCTGGTCCTGCTGGACGACGCGACGCCGGGCTTCCAGAAGGGCCTGGCCAACATGGTGATCTTCGCCGGCGGCAAGCCCGACCCGGCGCGGCGCGTGGCGTTCCCGCCGCCGGGCAGCGTGCCGTTCAACAAGGACATCCCCGACGCCAATCAGGGCACCTTCTATTCGGCGATGAGCAACATCGACTTCAAGATCGGGCGGGGCAATCCGGCGGCGACGGCGATCCGCTTTCACGCCGCCCAGCACGCCTTCGTCAGCCACATGGACTTCGATATCGGCTCGGGCCTGGCGGGCCTGTACCAGGTCGCCAACGAAGCCGAGGACCTGCACTTCAAGGGCGGCCGCTACGGCATCCTGGCCGAGAAGCCGTCGCCGGCGTGGGGCTTCGTGCTGCTGGACTCGACGTTCGAAGGCCAGCGCGACGCGGCGATCCGCGAGCACGAGGCCGGCCTGACCCTGGTCAATGTCGCCATGCGCGACACGCCGGTCGGTATCGAGATCGATCGCGGCTACGGCGACTGGCTGTGGGGCAAGGACGTCCGCTTCGAGAACGTCTCGAAGGCCGCCGTCGTCATCTCCAACGAAAACAACGTCTACACCCAGGTCGGCTTCGAGAACGCCGTCGCCGCCAACACCCCGGTGTTCGCCCGCTTCCGCGACAGCGGCAAGGTCGAGCCGGGCAGGGGCCGCGCCTATCGCGTCTCGTCGTTCACCTATGGCCTCACCCTGCCGGGCCTAGGCCGGATGGGCGCGTACAGGACGGAGATGAAGGCCGAGGCCATTCCCGGCCTGCCCGCGCCGCGCGCGCCGGCGATCCGGGCGCTGCCGGCCACGTCCGACTGGGTCAACGTCCGGACGCTGGGCGCCAAGGGCGACAACGCCGCCGACGACACCGCCGCCATCCAGAAGGCGATCGACACCCACCGCGTCGTCTATTTCCCCGCCGGCTTCTACCGGGTCACCGACACCCTGCGGCTGCAGCCCGACACGGTCCTGATCGGCCTGCACCCCAGCCTCACCCAGATCGTCCTGCCCGACCGGGTTCCGGCCTATCAAGGCGTCGGCGCGCCCAAGGCGCTGGTCGCCTCGGCCGCCAAGGGCGACAACATCGTCTCGGGATTGGGCCTCAACACCGGCGGGATCAATCCGCGCGCCACGGCCCTGCTGTGGACGGCCGGCGCCAATTCGCTGGTCGACGACGTCAAGTTCCAGGGCGGGCACGGCACCAACCTCGCCGACGGGACCCGGCTCAACCCCTACAACGCCAACGCCACGGCCGACGCCGATCCGGCCAAGCGCTGGGCGGGCCAGTATCCCAGCCTGTGGGTGACCAATGGCGGCGGCGGCACGTTCGCCAATATCTGGAGCCCCAGCACCTACGCCTATTCGGGCATCTACGTGTCGGACACCCAGACACCCGGCCATGTCTACCAGGCGTCGGTCGAACACCACGTGCGCAGCGAGATCAGCCTCAACCGGGTCGCCAACTGGGAGTTCCTGGCGCCGCAGACCGAGGAGGAGGCCGGGGAGGGCGAGGAGACCGTCTCGCTGGAGATCCGCGATTCCCACGACATCCTGGTCGCCAACTACCACGCCTATCGCGTGACCCGGACGCGCCGACCGGCCGCTGCGGCGGTCAAGGTCTATAACTCACGCGACATCCGTTTCCGCAATGTGGCGGTGAACGGCGAAAGCGGCTTTAGCGGCTGCGACGAGAACGGCTGCACGACCTTCACGCGCCTGACCAAGTATCCGTACGAGAACGCGATCCACGACGTCACCAGCGGCCTCGAGGTGCGCGAGCGCCAGTTCGCCGCCCTGGACCTGACGGCCAATCCGGCGCCGGTCGCGCCCTCGGTCTTCCCCGCTGGCGCGCGGGTGGAAAAGCTGGCCGACGGCTTCTATTCGCTGGGCGGCGGCGCCGTCGACGCGGCCGGGACGCTCTACTTCACCGACCGCCGCCACCAGCGCATCTACAGCTGGTCGGCCGCGCGCAAGCTGTCGATCGTGCGCGACAATACGCTGGATCCGATCAATCTGGCCGTCGACGCTTCGGGGAGCATCCTGGTGCTGTCGTCGGACGGTCGCGACGGCACGGTCTACAGCTTCAAGCCGGGCAGTCCCGACGACGAGGTCACGGTCATTCCGCCGACCGCAACGTCCGATCACCCGAGCGCATCGACGGTGCTGGCGGTCAACTGGTGGAACAACGGCGAGTTCAAGGATCAGCTGGACCTGGAAACCTACCAGTTCACCACGCTCGCGGAGATGTTCGCGCGCGACATGGCGGTTCCGAAGTCTCGCGAATACGTCTCGCCGGACGGTAGCCTGGTCTTGCCGGCCTACCGGGTCATTCAGCAGGGGCCGCCGGACTTCCGGGGGCTGCGTTTCTCGGACGCGCTCGACACCTACGGTTTCACCACGGCCAAGCCGGGGCAGCGGGTGTTCGTCGCCAACGGTTCGGAGAACAAGACCTATAGCGGCCTGGTCGGCGAACGAGGAGCGATCACCGACCTGATGCCGTTCGCCAACCGAGGCGGCGAGAGCGTCGCCACGGACGGGGAGGGGCGGGTCTATGTCGCCAATGGTCAGGTGTTCGTCTACGCCCCGGACGGTCGCGAACTGGGACGTGTCGACGTCCCCGAACGGCCTTTGCAGCTGGTCTTCGGCGGTCCCGACAAGCGCACCCTGTTCGTCCTGACCCACCACGCGCTCTACGCCGTGAGAAGCCAATAAATACGTGGCTTCGCGGCCGCATGGGCGCGCGGATCGACCGACGTACGACCATGGTCGTAATGGTTCGCGCCGGTTTTGTCTGACAGATTCCTAGGAGGCCATCGTCGATGGACTCAAAGAAAAGAGGGAGGCGTCAGGATGAGTGCTGGAGGTCGTGTACGGGGGGCATCGCCCTATTTGACCGTGTTGTTCGCCACGAGCGCGGTCGCGATGATCGTAGCGGCTGGCGCCGCGAGCGCGCAGACGTCGCCGCCGTCGGAAGCGCCGACCGCCACAGTGTCCGAGATCGTCGTCACGGGGACGCGGATCCGGTCCACCGGCTTCACCGCGCCGACGCCGACCCAGGTCCTGGGCCAGGCCGACCTGGAGCGCGCCGCGCAGCCGAACATCTTCACCGCCATCACCCAGCTGCCGTCGCTGCAGGGCTCGAGCGGCGCGACCACGGGCACGTTCAGCACCTCGAGCGGCCAGCAGGGCCTCAGCTCGTTCTCGCTGCGCGGCCTGGGCACCATCCGCACCCTGACCCTGCTGGACGGCCAGCGGGTCGTACCGGCCAACGTCACCGGCGTTCCCGACATCAGCCTGTTCCCGCAGCTCCTGACCGAGCGGGTCGACGTGGTGACCGGCGGCGCCTCGGCGTCCTACGGCTCCGACGCGGTCGGCGGCGTCGTCAACTTCATCACCAACAAGCGGTTCGTGGGCCTGAAGACCAACGTCATGGCCGGCGTCACGACCTATGGCGACAACCACCAGTGGCTGGGCCAGATCGCGGCCGGCAAGAACTTCATGGACGACCGCCTGCACGTGCAGGTCAGCGGTGAATACGACTGGGAAGAGGGCGTGCCGGCCGGCGGCTTCGGCGAGGACGCGCCGGGCAGCCGCGACTGGTACACCACCGCCACGCTGGTCAACCGCGGGATCGCCAACGACGGCTCGCCGCAGTACCTGTATCGCGAGCACGCCCAAGCCTATCAGTACACCAAGTACGGCCTGATCAGCGCTGGGCCGCTGCAAGGCACCGCCTTCGACCAGGTCGGCAATCCCTTCCCGTTCCAGTACGGCGGCGGCACGCCGACGAAGGCCGCCAACGGCGCGGTCACGGGTTGCTATTCGAACGGCGGCTTCTGCGTCGGCGGCGACCTGTCGGGCAATGTCGGCGTCGGCACGTCGCTGCAGTCGAAGATCAAGCGGATGAACGCCTATACGCGCGTCGGCTACGACATTGACGACAACAACGAAATCTACGGCACCTTCAACGCGGCCCGCGTGGAAAGCAGCAACCAGCCCAATCCGGGCGCGGCCACCACTGGCCTGACGATGTCGTGCTCGAACCCCTACCTGCCGGCGTCGATCGTCGCGGCCTGCGCGGCCAACGGCATCACCACCTTCACCTTCGGCACGAGCAACGCGCTTCTGCCCCGCAACATCAGCGTCCATCCGACGCGGACCCAATTCCGCGGGGTGATCGGCGCCGACGGCAAGTTCAACGCCCTGGGCAAGGAATGGCGCTACGACGCCTATTACACCCACGGGCAGAACACGACGAACATCCATGTCCGCGACATCCTGCTGACGCCGCGCTATCGGGCGGCCGTCCAGGCGACGACGGTGAACGGCCAGATCGTCTGCGTCGATCCCGTAGCCCGCGCGAATGGCTGCGTGCCGATCAACATCTTCGGCGGGCAGCGGCCCAGCGACGCCGCTCTGGCCTACATCACGCCCAAGAACGGCCCGTACCAGCACTCGGTGCAGAAGCAGGACGTCGCCAGCATCAACTTCAGCGGCGAGCCCTTCTCGCTGTGGGCCGGCCCTGTGTCGCTGGCGTTCGGCGGCGAGTGGCGCAAGGAGCAATACCACGTCAAGGGCGACCCCTACGGCGACGGCAATACGGACTCGCCCAACACCGCCGACTACCCGGCCGATCCGGTTCTGAACGCCGCGGGCGCCAACTGGTTCGCGGGTAACTACCACTCCGGCGCCGGCGAGTACTCGGTGAAGGAAGCCTATGCCGAAGTGAACCTGCCGCTGGTCAATTCCGACGCGGCCGGCAAGGCCAACCTCAACATGGCCGGCCGCTGGACCGACTACAGCACCTCAGGCACCGTCTACACTTGGAAAGTCGGCCTCACCTGGGACACGCCGGTCGATGGCGTCCGCCTGCGGGCCGTCACTTCGCGTGACGTCCGCGCGCCGAACCTGTCCGAACTGTTCGCCGCCCCGGTGACGACCACGCTGCCGAACTTCACCATTCCCTCGAACGGCACGCCCCCAGCCGGCCAGCCCGGCAGCGGCTCGCTGACGGTTCTGCAGAATGTGGTGGGGAACCCGAACCTGCAGCCGGAAATCGCCAAGAACGTGACCATCGGCGCGGTCCTATCCAACCCGCAATGGCTGCCGGGCTTCAGCGTTTCGGTCGACTGGTACAACATCGTCCTCAACGGCGGCATCTCCAGCCTGGGCGCTCAGCAGATCGTCAACTTCTGCTATCAGGGCCTCACCCAGTTCTGCGGCGCGTTCAATCTCAACCCGCCGTCGGCCTTCGTGAACTCCCAGACGTTCAACCTGGCCTCGATCAAGACCAGCGGCTTCGACATCGAAAGCAGCTACCGCTTCGAGCTGCCCAGCGTGCCCGGCCGCTTCACGGTCCGCGGCCTGGCGACGAACACGCACAAGTTCGTCACCAACCCTGGCATCCCTGGGGCGGTCGCCGTCGACTCGGCCGGCCAGAACTCCGGCGCCACGCCGGACTGGAAGTTCCTGGCCATCCAGTCCTGGGACAACGACCGCTTCGCCCTCAGCGTTCAGGAGCGCTGGTTCAGCGATGGGAGGTTCGGCGGCACGACMACCGAGTACATCGAGTGCAAGCCCGGCAGCTGCCCGGTCTCGACCGGCAGCCGGCCGACCATCGACTACAACCACATGAGCGGCGCGACCTATGTCGACATCAGCGCCTCGTACAAGTTCGGCAAGGGCCTGCAGATCTACGGCAAGGTCGACAACCTGCTGAACCGCGAGCCGACGCCGTCGCCGCAGACCAATACCGGCCTGGACGCCAACCCGGCGCTCTACGACCTGCTGGGCCGGTTCTACCACGTGGGCCTGCGCTACAGCTTCTAGTCCCGGGCCGCCCGCCCTTCACCTCCCCCTGGGCGGCCTCGCCCGGGCCCGGAGCGGCTTCGCGCCGAACCGTGGCCCGGGCGTTTTCTATTGTGGCGAAGCGCGGGGCAGGCGAGGGGGCGGCGCCCCTCTCTTCGAGCCTGTGAGGATCGTCCTGGGACGTCGCCGCGGGAAATCGGTTCAGGCGCGGTTCAGAGTCTCGACAAGAAGATCGCGGTCAAGCTTATCGCGGGTCTGCGACGTGGGGATGTGACGTGCTGGAATATGTGAGCGTGCTGCTGGCGACGGCCCTGTTGGCGACAGCGGCGGCCGAGCCCGCCATCCCGACGCAGGTCGAGCTGAAGCCGACGGCCAGCGGCGTCGAGGCGACCTTCATTCTGCCGACGCCGGTCGCGCGCTTTGAGTTGGAGGAAGCCGTCGAGGACGTGCGCGGCGACACCTGGCATGTTCAGACGCCGGGCATGGCCTTGGCGCAAGGCGCGGTGTCCCGGGCCGATGGCGCCAGCTTTTCCACCTTCTCGGTCCTGGTCACCCCCGATAGCCGGCCCCGCGACCGGCGCTATCCGGCCCTGACCGCGATCGGCGGCGGCTGGCAAGTCTATGGCCCCTATTTCAAGGCCGCCGAAGGTCGTCCCCCGGTCGAAGGCCATGTCGCGTCGCCGAAAGGATGGACGGTGGTCCCGCGAGCAAAGGGCGGCCGCGTGGCGCTGGACGGCTATGTCTATGTCGGTCCGGCCAGCAATGTCGCCGCCGGATCGGCGACCTTCGTGGCAGGGCCAGAAACGCCGCCCATCATGCGCGAGAGCGTCGCCAAGGCGGCCAGCCAGGCCACGGCCTACTATACAAAGCGCCTCGGCGTGGGGCTCAAGGCCAAGCCGACGGTGATGATCGCCCTGGTTCCAGGCTTCAATCCCGGCTGGCAGGGCGACACCACGGCCGGACCCGTCGCCTCGCTGCGGTTCTTCGGCCCCAAGGCGGCGCAGATGGACGCCGACGACGCCGACCGCGCCGTGCAATTCGTCAATCACGAGTTCTTCCACTTCTGGAACAGCCGCACCTTCACGTCGCGGAATTCCGGCAAGGAGGCCTGGCTGCACGAAGGCATGGCCGAGTACGCGGCCTTGCTGGCTTCGCGCCAAGCCGGCGTCATGAGCGAGGCCCAGGTTGGAGAGGCCCTGAGCGGTCGCCTGACCGGTTGCGCCAACGCTCTGAAAACCAAGGGGCTGGAGGCGGATCCGCCCCGTCGCGGCGGCGCGGTCTACGACTGCGGCGTGCTGGTTCAATGGATCGCCGACCTTCGGGTCCGGCGGAGTTCGAACGGATCGCGCGACGTCTTCGACCTGTGGCGAGCGCTCTTCGCCGAGGCGGCGCGGAACGGCGGCGCGTATGACGCAGCGGGGTTCCTGGCCCGGGCCGGTCTGGATGATCCCGCCGTCGACGCGCCGCTGGGCTTGCTGACGCGGCCGGGCGATCCGGATCGCTGGCCTCGGCTGGCCCTGGCCTTGGAAGGGCTTGGCGCGAAGGTCACGCCGACTCGCTCCGACGAGGCCGAGCGCGAGGCTCTGGTGATGCATGTGCTGGGCCAGGTCTGCAAAGGCGGTCGCGGGTTCTACGGCGGCGATCCCGAGGCGTTGAAGCTGGACACCGGGGATCGCTGCGGCGTGCTGAATGGAGATCCAACCATCGACACGATCGCCGGACACAACATCATGACCGACATCCACGCGGCCTTCGACGCGGCGGGGCCGATCTGCGCCGCCAAGGGCGATATCGTGCTCAGCTTGAAGGGCGAGGCGGTGGCGACCGTGGCCTGCAAGGCGCCGACGCCGCCCCGGCCGCTGGCCTGGACGGTGGAGCGCTGGCGCTAGAGGCAGCCAAATTCGCGTGTCCTCGCGCTCGCGAAACGTCTCGCCTATATAGCGGCCCTTCGGCGAACCTGCGGGCTCGTTGTCCTGTCGTTCGTATTACATTGCTGGTGCGGTAAAATATTGGAATATCAAGCGCATAGGCTCTCCGTGGCCCCGATGATGGACTGGACGGACCGGCATTGCCGGTCACTGCACCGGGGGTTGTCGTCGCGCGCGCTGCTCTATACCGAGATGGTGACCAGCGGCGCGGTGGTGCACGGCGACCGCGACAAGCTGCTGGGCTACGACCCCGGCCAGCACCCGGTGGCGCTGCAGCTGGGCGGGTCGGATCCGGCTGAACTGGCCCAGGCCGCCCGGATCGGCGAGGACTACGGCTATGACGAGATCAATCTGAACGTCGGCTGTCCCTCGGACCGGGTCCAGAGCGGCCGTTTCGGCGCCTGCCTGATGCGCGAACCCGATCTGGTGGCCGAGTGCATGGCGGCGATCAAGGCGGCGGTGAAGGTCCCGGCCACGGTGAAGTGCCGGATCGGCGTCGACGACCAGGACCCGGAAGAGAGCCTGTTTGGTCTGGTCGATCGCTGCGCGGCGGCCGGGATCGACAGCTTCGTGGTCCATGCCCGCAAGGCTTGGCTGAAGGGGTTGTCGCCCAAGGAGAACCGGGACATCCCGCCGCTGGACTACGAACTGGTCTATCGGCTCAAGCGCGAGCGGCCGGGCCTGACCATCGTCATCAACGGCGGTGTCCCCAGTGTCGACGCGGCGGTGGCGCACCTGGAGCACGTCGACGGGGTGATGCTGGGCCGGGCGGCCTATCACGAGGCCGGCCTGCTGGGCGAGGTCGACAGGCGGGTGTTCGGACTGGACGTCGCCGACGTCGACAGCTTCGAGGCGGTCGAGCGTTATCGCCCTTACCTGGCGCGCGAGCTGGCGGCCGGGACGCACTTGGCGGCCATGGGCCGGCATATGCTGGGTCTGTTCCACGGCCTGCCAGGCGCGCGGGCGTGGCGGCGCATTTTGACGGTCGAGGGCGTCAAGCCGGGCGCGGGCCTGGAGGTGGTGGATCGCGCTCTGGAGGCCGTGCGGATAGCCCTGGTGTCCCGCGAGGAGCGGGCATTGCCAGCGGCCTAGCGCCGCCGAGCCGCCCTACGGGTGCAGGATTAGCGAGTTCGGGGTGGCCTCGAACCGCGACAGCCGGCCCAGATAGCTCATGCCCAGCAGCGAGTTCTCGAGACCCTTCTCGATGACCAGGGCGTCGACGTCGCGGACCCTCGCGCCGGCGATCGAGACGCTGGCCAGGTGCACCGAGGCGGCGCGGGTGCGGCCGTCGGCGGTGATGACGTTGTAGTCGTAAGTCAGTTTGCTGGTGTCGATGCCCAGGCGCTGGGCGTCGGCCATGCTGAGCGAAACGGCGGTGGCGCCGGTGTCGACCAGGAAGCGGACGGCGTGACCGTCGACGGCGGCCTGGGCCCAGAAGTGACCGTCGCGGTCCTTGGTGATCTGGGCCGCGCCGCCTTCACCGCCGAGGGTGGCCGAGGCGGCCGTCGGGGCGCGCAGTTCCGGACGGCGCAGGTCGTCCAGCGAGACGACGGCCTTGGCCGCGCCTACCGCCGACAAGGCGCCCACCAATGCGATCGCCGCGAACCTCAACATAGAAGACACCTCGCCATACCGGCTTGAGACCGCTTCTGCGGCCCTTGTCTAAATCACTAGCAGGCAGGCCTTTTCAAGGCGTGAATCGGGCGGCTTATTTTCACGCTATGGTTACCAATGCCGTAACAAGTATACGGATGTACTGGGCGCTGCCCATATTACACGAATTTAATAACTTACATTACGTCGCTGTAATGCTTTTCATGTCTTGGAATTAACTTCGAAAACCTTCGAGGCGGCGTTATTTCTCTCGCCAACAATAGAGTGGCTTATCGAGGGAATATCGCCATGAAAGTGCTGATCATCGCTACTGTCGCCGCAGCGTCGCTCGCCAGCGCGGCCAATGCAGGTTCGATCTCCAACCTGCAATTCCTCGAAGCGGCGCGCTGCCGCGGACTGGCGAGTTCGGAAAACCTGGGAAAGCTGGACACCGCGTCGCTGGACGCGCTCCTGCGCGCCGAGGGCGACACTCGCGATCTGGCCGTCCGCACCTCGGCCAACAGCAAGATCAACGCCGCCCGCAAGGAAGCCGACGCCGCCGACGACAAGAAGAAGGCCAAGCTGCTGGCCGAGCGGGAGTCGAGCTGCGCCGCCTATCTGGGCGGCGCGAAGTAGCGTTCAGCCGCGACCGGCGGCCGCCATCAAGGCGACCATCGGATCGGGGCGGTCGGGGAGGGCGGCCATGATCGCGGCCCGCTCCTCATCGCTCAAACGGGCCCAGCCGGCGATCTCCGGCAAGGTCCGGCGGCAGCCCAGGCAGTAGCCCGACGCTCCGTCCACCGCGCAGACCTTCACGCAAGGCGTGGCGATCGGGCGGGGCGGCTTCGCCTCCGGTTTCGTCGTTTCAGTACTCATCGTTTCAAGCATCCCCGTTCCATCGCCGGCGCGCAAGCATCGGCGAGGCGAGCGGTCGCGCCCCAAGATCAGGAGAGATCCATGCGCAAGTTCATCCTCTCGACCCTCGCTGTCGCCGCGTTCGCCTCGGCCGCCGCGCCCGCCTTCGCCGCCAGCGATCGCTGGACCGACGGCCAGTACCTGCAGGCCAATCGCTGCCTGGCGCTGGCCCAGTCGGCGGCGCTTGGCGAGCTGCCGACCGGCGAGCTAGCTGCTCAGATCAAGTCGCAGGCCTTTGGGCGAGGCTCCTCGATCACCGATCGCGGCGTATCGCTGCAAGCCGAGGCGAGCCGTCAGGGCAAGACCAAGGACGAGGCCCGCAAGGCCAAGCTGCTCGCCGAGCGCGATGGTGTCTGCAAGACCTACCTGTCGAGCCAGGTCGCCGCGTCCTAACGCGTTCCCTTCGAAGTCTTCTGGGGTTGCTTTGGGCGCGGACCGGTTTAAGTCCGCGCTCATGACCGCTTCCCCGTTCGCCGACATCCGCCAGCTCGCCGCCTCGCCGCCCGCGCCGGGGCCGTTCCCCGTGCTGGAGCAGGGCGGGCGGCTGGCCGAGATCGCCGCCTGGCTGACGGCCTGGAGCGGCAAGACCCCGCCGGCCGTCAATCGGCCGGTCGTGGCCCTCTATGCCGGGGCGCGCCAAGGCGTCGGCCCCCGCGGCTACGCCCGCGACCGCCTGGAGGTCATCGCCTCGGGCGGCGCGACCGTCTCGCGCCTGGCCGGCGTGCAAGGGGCTGGCCTGGAAGCTTTCGACCTGGCCATCGACCGTCCATCGCCCGACTCCGTCGACAAGGCCTCGATGAGCGAGAAGGAGGCCGCGGCCACCATCGCCTTTGGCATGGAAGCCCTGGCCAAGCAGCCGGACCTGCTGATCCCCGGCGTCATCGCCGCCGAGCCCGCCCGCACCGCCGCCGCCGTCTGCCTGGCCCTGTTTGGCGGCGAAGCCTCCGATTGGTCCGACGATCCCGCGCCGGTGGCCGCCGCCGTCGCCCGCGCCAAGGCCGAGGGCATGGGCGACGATCCGCTCGAAATCCTGCGGCAACTGGGCGGCCGCGAGACCGCCGCCGTCGTCGGCGCCATCCTGGCCGCCCGGGTGCAGAAGGTGCCGGTGCTGCTGGATGGCTACGCCGCCTGCGCCGCCGCCGCGATCGTCCGCGCCGTCGCGCCGACCGCGATCGAACACTGCCTGGCCGCCCATGTCAGTCCGACCAAGGGTCATGCGCGGCTGCTCGAGATCCTCGACAAGCGGCCACTTCTGGCGCTCGATACGACGGATGAGGAAGGGGTCGGCGGCGCCTCGGCCCTGGCTCTCGTCAAGCTGGCCTGCGAAGTTCGCTAGCGCTTCTCGTCGGATATAAGTGAACGTGGATCATATTCACTTCCGTTGACGCTAACGTCATCTTTCCAAACGTTCGTTCGACATCTATCGTGGCGCCTGAAACGCATGAACGGCCTCCTCAAGAGAGGCCGGCTGAACGGGAGCTCGCCATGAATCTCGACTTCTCGCCCGAGGACCTCGCCTTCCGCGACGAGGTCCGCGCCTTCATCGCCGAGAACTATCCGGCGGGCCTGCGGGAGAAGCAGGAGGAGGGCGAGGAGATGGCCAAGGAGGACTTCCTCTCCTGGCACCGCACCCTCGCCAAGAAGGGCTGGGTGGCCCCGGCCTGGCCCGAGAAGTACGGCGGCCCGGGCTGGACCTCGGTGCAGCGCTACATCTGGTCGGAAGAGACCGCGCGCGCCGACTGCGTGCCGATCCTGCCGTTCGGCATCAACATGGTCGGGCCGGTGATCTACACGTTCGCCACGCCCGAACAGAAGGAACGCTTCCTGCCGCCGACCCTGTCGGGCGACATCTGGTGGGCTCAGGGCTATTCCGAGCCAGGCGCGGGCTCAGACCTCGCCAGCCTGAAGACCAAGGCCGAGCGCTTCACCGGCGACGACGGCAAGGAATACTACCTGGTCAACGGCCAGAAGACCTGGACCACCCTGGCCCAGCACGGCGACTGGATCTTCTGCCTGGTCCGCACCGACCCGGCCGCCAAGATCCAGGAAGGCATCTCGTTCCTGCTGATCGACATGAAGTCGCCGGGCGTGACCGTGCGCCCGATCATCACCCTGGGCGGCGAGCACGAGGTCAACGAGGTCTGGCTCGAGAACGTCAAGGTGCCGGTCGAGAACCGCATCTACGACGAAAACAAGGGCTGGACCTGCGCCAAGTTCCTGCTGGCTCACGAGCGCTCCGGCATCGCCGGCGTGGCGCGTTCCAAGCGTGGCATCGAGCGCATCCGCCAGATGGCCTCGACCGAATTGTCGGACGAAGGCGAGGCCCTGATCAAGGATCCGATGTTCAAGCGCAAGGTCGCCGAACTGGAGATCGACCTGACGGCGCTGGAATATACCGAACTGCGCACCCTGGCCGGCGAAGCGGCCGGTAAGGGCCCCGGTCCGGAGTCCAGCGTCCTGAAGATCAAGGGCACCGAGATCCAGCAACGGATCACCGAACTGGTGCTCGAGGCCGCCGGCCACTACGGCGCGCCGTATTTCCGCGGCTTCCCCAAGGGCGGCGACAACGCCCACCCGATCGGCCCCGACTTCGCCCACCGCGCCGCCCCGACCTATTTCAACGTCCGCAAGACGTCGATCTACGGCGGCTCCAACGAGATCCAGCGCAACATCATCGCCAAGATGGTGCTGGGGCTGTGAACATTTAACCGGATTTCCCCTCCCCCTTGCGGGGAGGGGGCAGGGGGTGGGGGTGTCAGCACGGACGCCAGGAGCGTTGCACCATTCCGACCGAGCCGACCGCTCGGCCAAGCGGATGCGTCGCGAGCCGACCCCGGCGGAAAAGCTGTTCTGGAAGGCGCTGAAGAGGGCCGAGATTCCTGGATCTCACTTTCGTCGCCAAGCGCCTTTCGGCCCCTATATCGTGGATTTCGCCTGCCATCACCATCGGCTGATCGTCGAGGTGGACGGCGCGGTTCACGACCTGGAGCATGTGGCCGCTCGCGACGCCGAACGCCAAGCCTGGCTGGAAGGTCGCGGGTACCGGGTGATCCGAGTTCCCAATTCGCAGGCCATCAACGACCCGTATTCGGCGATCGAGCTTATTCTTTCGATCGTCGGCGCTGACACCCCCACCCCCGGCCCCTCCCCGCAAGGGGGAGGGGTGACGTCATCAGAACCATAAATCAGAACCATAAGAGGAAGCCGCCCTCATGGATTTCAACTTCACCGAAGAACAGTCGATGCTGCGCGACACGATCGCCAGCTTCCTGCAGGACAAGTACGACTTCGAGACCCGCCGCAAGATCGTCAGCTCGGACAGCGGCTGGCGCGCCGACTACTGGAAGGCCTTCGCCGAGGAGCTGGGCATCCTGGGCGCGCCGTTCAGCGAGGACCTGGGCGGCCTGGGCGGCGGGGCGATCGACAACATGATCGTCATGGAAGAGTTCGGTAAGGCGCTGGTCATCGAGCCGTATCTCGGCACCGTGGTGATCGGCGGCGGTTTCCTGAAGCACTCGGGCTATTCGAACGCCGCCTCGGTCATCGAGGGGATCATCGGCGGAACCACCACCATCGCCTTCGCCTATGCCGAGCCCCAGGCCCGCTACACCTGGCGCGACCTGAAGACCACCGCCAAGAAGGACGGTTCAGGCTATGTCCTCAACGGCCACAAGGCCGTGGTGGTCGGCGCGCCGTTCGCCACGCACCTGGTCGTCACCGCGCGCACCGGCGGCGCTCAACGCGACGCCGGTGGCGTCTCGGTGTTCCTGGTCGACAAGAGCCTGCCGGGGATCGTCACGCGCGACTATCCGACCGTCGACGGCAACCGCGCCTCGGAAGTCTATTTCGAGAACGTCTCGCTGCCGGCCGACGCCCTGATCGGCGAAGAGGGCAATGGCCTGCCGCTGGTCGAGAAGGTGATCGACGAGGCCACGGTGGCCGTCGGCGCCGAGGCCGTGGGCGTGCTGCGCAAGCTGCACGAGGGCACGCTGGACTACGCCAAGCAGCGCAAGCAGTTCGGCACGGCCATCGCCAACTTCCAGGTGCTGCAGCATCGGATGGTCGACATGTTCATCGAGGTCGAGCAGTCGGTGTCGATGACCTATATGGCCACCATCAAGGTCGACGAGAGCGCCGCCGAGCGCGCCAAGGCCGTCTCGGCCATGAAGGTCCGGGTCGGCCGCGCCTGCAAGTTCGTGGGCCAGAACGCCATCCAGATCCACGGCGGCATGGGCATGACCGACGAGCTGGCCATCGGCCACTATTTCAAGCGCGCCAGCCTGATCGAGGGTCTGTTCGGCTCGGTCGACCACCACCTGAAGCGCTACGAATCCCTCTCGTTCGACGCCGCGGCCTAAACAGCCCACGGACCAACGGATCGAAACGTCGAAGCCGCCTGCGTCATGCCGACGCGGGCGGCTTTTTCTTGCGCGGTTGGTGGGCGCGGGCGCCAAGCGGCCAGGCGAGGGCCGCGGCGGCAACCCCAAGCGCTGCAACGCCTTGCTGCGTCTCGAATGGAGCTGGAAAGAGCCGTATACAGACGAAAATTCCAGGCGATCACAACGGGCCCGGGCACGATCATCCGCAGGCTGATATAGTCTTTATACGGATTATTTTTGTTGCGCGGCGCCGCGATGGGCGCATGCTTGGCCATGACGCGCTGACGACTAGGAGGGTGAAAGCCCCTGTAAGCCGCGCGCGTCTCCTGGTCCTAACGGCTATGTCTGGGAGACGCCGCCATGAACGTATCGAAGATGAACCACGCCATGTTCTCGTTCGCCCTGCTGGGCGGCATGCTGGTGGGTGATCGGCCGAGTCCGAAGCCGCCTAAGTCGCCGCCCAAGTCCGGGCGAAAGTAAGCTCGAAGGGTCCCACACCCCGAAAGAAAGAGGCCTCCGCCGGTTCGCCGGCGGAGGCCTTTAACTGCGCGCTCTAGAGCCTGTCCGTTTCTGATGGAAACATCAGAAACGGATAAACAGGCTCTATCTCAAACACTTAGAG
>NZ_JBFUJD010000072.1:0-29069 GCF_056401555.1 Caulobacter sp. P4_E5 | reverse complement strand
GTCTTGCCATGGTCAACGTGACCAATGGTGCCGATGTTGCAGTGCGGCTTGTTACGTTCGAACTTTTCCTTGGCCATCGTCTCTACCTTCGCGCCGGCGGCTGGTTGTTGGGAATAACTCTCGGGGAGCTGGAGCGGGTAGCGGGAATCGAACCCGCATCCTCAGCTTGGAAGGCTGCTGCACTACCATTGTGCTATACCCGCCCAATCACCCAAAACGGGGCTAGCGGGGTCGCGATCGGCTCCCGGTCTTTCGGCTCTGGGACGCCGTCGCTTGTCGCCGGAGCTCGTCGCGCGCGTGGTGGGGGAAGCAGGACTCGAACCTGCGAAGGCGTACGCCAGGGGATTTACAGTCCCCCCCCTTTGCCACTCGGGACATTCCCCCAAGCGCGCGACGGAGCTCCGATGAAAGCGACCTATCCGTTTCGACGACCGACGAGAATTCGCCGAACGCCGAACTGGAACAAAAGCTTCCTAGGCCAGTGTCGGACAGTGCTAAGAGCAGCGCCGGCTGGCCCGAGAAACCCTTGGGGCCCCAAATCGGAGCGCGTCTTATAGTGTCCTCTCATTCCGAACGCAACGACCGGAAACGTCCTTCTGCACCAGGCCGTGATTTTCGTTCCAAGCCTCGGAAATCGAACGAGTTTTCGAGAGGCCAAGGCGACGCTAAGGACTGGATCTGGGGGACTCACGCCGTCGAAGCGGCGCTTTCGAACCCTCTTCGCCCCGCTCCGAAGCGACTTCTGGCGACCCCGGATCGCGCCAAACGACTCGCGCCGAATCTCCAGAGCCTGGCCTGTCTGCAGGTGATGGAAGGCCAGGAGATCGCCAAGCAGCTGCCGCAGGGCGCCGTCCACCAGGGCCTGGCCCTGAAGATCGACGAGCCCGAGGCCCTGTCGATCGCCGAGCTGGGGACCCCGGCCAAGGGGCTGCTGGTCATGCTGGACCAGATCACCGACCCGCAGAACATCGGCGCCATCTTCCGCTCGGCCGCCGCGTTCGGGGCCACCGGCGTCATCCTGCAGGACCGCCACGCGCCGGTGCTGTCGGGCGTGCTGGCCAAGACCGCCGTCGGCGCGGTCGATAAGGTCGCGCACGCACGCGTGGTCAATCTCTCCCGGGCCTTGGAAGAACTGGCCGACCTGGGCTGGCGGGCCGTGGCCCTGGCCGGCGAGGCCGAGGAAAGCCTGGAAGCCGTGCTCGACCACCAGGCCACCGTCCTCGTTCTGGGTTCGGAAGGCGAAGGCGTCCGCCGCCTCGTCGCCGAGCACTGCGACGCCCTGGGAAAGATCCCCATGCCAGGCGGTTTCGAGAGCCTGAACGTCTCCGCCGCCGCCGCGATCGCCCTTTACGAGGCCTCGAAAGTTCGCGCGAAGGATGAAACCAGTTCGTGAATCTCTCTTAACCGTTTTGATTTCGTCGCAAGCTCGTGCTTCTCTCGCGAACAGTTGTCCGCGAGCCTCGCTTCGTGGAGGAATCTGACATGGGATCGGGGGACCCGATGTTTGGACGTAATGTACGCTTGGCCGCCTTGGCGACTTCAGCGGCTGGCGTTTTGTTGCTCGCCGGCTGCAGCGCCGGGGACCAGGCGAACGCGCCGCCGCCGCGCAGCGACTATCAGGCCGAGTCCAGCACGCCGGACCTGATGGGCGCGCCGCCGCCGCCGAGCGCCAGCCAGGCCCAGGACGGTCTGCTGGGTGGTCCGGCCGCCGTGGGCGACACCTCGACCCAGGCGCGCGCCGACGCCGGTGTGACCTCGCGTCCCCTGCCGCCGCCGCCCGCGCGCAATTCGCATCTGAAGACCTGGCGCCGTCCGGACGGCACCCTGGTCACGGCCATGCGGCCGATCCCGAACCCGAAGGGCTCGTATCGTGTCGCGACGGCCAAGCCGCATCGCGTCTATGCGACGGTCCCGACCTCGACCTATCACCCGCCGGTCAGCCATCACGCGGCCGCCGCCAAGCCGGTCGTGGTCGCCAACGTCAAGCCGGTGACGCCGAAGACGGTCGCTCCGGCCCCCGCGCCGGTGAAGGCCGCCCAGCCGATCAAGCCGACGACGCCGCTGACCAAGCCGCCGGTCGTGGCCGCCGCCAAGCCGGTCGCCAGCAAGCCGACCACCAAGCTGGAGAAGCTGCAGGCCGCCGTCGCGCCGGAAGCCACCAACGGCGCTGTTCTGGCCGCTGGGGAAAGCCTGGCCAAGAACCAGCCCGGCCAGGTGACCCTGTCGCTGCCGGCCACCCTGGGCGATCTGATCAAGACGGAAGCCGCCAAGCTGGGCCTGACCAAGGCCGCCAAGAAGACCAGCGCCTACGCCCAACTGGAAGGCGAAGGCTACGAGGTCACCCCGAACGGCCGTCAGACCGCCGTCGTCAAGCCGGGCGAGCCGACCACCTTCGCCTGGCAGGTCAAGCCGGGCCCGGACGCCAAGGGTCAGCTGAAGTCGCAGTTCGGCGTCGAGCTGAACGGCGCCAAGCAGCCGCAGGGCTTCGCCCTGGGCGAGATCAGCAAGCGGGTCGCCGCCGCGCCGGAACAGATCAAGAAGGGCTTTGGCCGCCTCGATCTTGGCGGGCTGAACGGCAAGGTCTCCCTGCCCGGTCTCGGCGACACGCCGATCAAGACCGTGCTGGGCGCGGCCCTGGTGCTGCTGGCCCTGATCATCCTGGTCGGCGTCTCGCGCAACGCCGCGGCGTCTCGCCGTCGCGCCGAGCGCCAGCGCAAGTACCGCACCCAGACCGACTACGGCCGCAACGAGATGGAGTTCGAACGGCCCGAGAGCGCCAACGTCTCCTATGTGAACCCGTTCATCGCCGCCGCTGGCGGCGCGGCGGCGGGCGCGGCGGCCATGCACGTCTATGACGAGCACAAGACCGACCACGACCAGGGTCATGACGGTCATGGTGATCAAGGACATGGGCGCGACACCCCCGCTCATGACGACCATGGCCACGACCTCCACGCCGAGGCGCATCCCGAACCGCACGCGCCAGCCGAGCACGTCTCGTACGTGAGCCCGTTCGCGACGACGGACCACGGTCACGACGCCCACCACAAGGAGCCGGAGCCCGTCCACTAGGCAGGGTTCCAGCCAGGAAAGCAGGGCTCCGGGTCGAGAGACTCGGAGCCCTTTTCTTTTGCGCCCGCCGGTCTTTTGCGCCTTGCATCGTCGCGCGCGTCACCGCATTGAGAACGGATGTTCGAAGCTCTGACGGCCCAATTGGGCGGCCTGCAAGGCCCGCTGACGGCCCTTCTGCAAGTCCTGATGATCGACCTCGTCCTGGCGGGCGACAACGCCGTGGCCGTCGGCCTGGCCGCCGGTGGCCTGCCACCCAAGGACCGCAGGAAGGTCATCCTGTACGGCCTGGCCGCCGCCGTCGTGCTGCGCATCAGCTTCGCCCTGATCACCACCTGGCTGCTGGGCGTCATCGGCCTGCTGCTGGCCGGCGGCCTGCTGCTGCTGTGGGTCTGCTGGAAGATGTGGCGCGAGCTGCGCGAGCAGGCCTCGCACGACCAGGCCGACGCCCTGGCCAGCGTCGACGGCGATCCGAACACCGAGCCCCGCGCGCGCGCGCCCAAGTCGTTCAAGGCCGCCTTCATCCAGGTCCTGATCGCCGACGTCTCGATGTCGCTGGACAATGTGCTGGCCGTGGCCGGCGCGGCGCGGGAGCACCCCGGCATCCTGATCTTCGGCCTGCTGCTGTCGATCGCCCTGATGGGCCTGGCCGCCAGCGCCATCGCCAACCTGCTGCACAAGCACCGCTGGATCGGCTTCATCGGCCTGGTGATCGTGCTCTACGTGGCGGTCCACATGATCTGGGAAGGCCACCGCAGCGTGGTCATGGACCTGGACAAGACCGCCGCCTACAACGCCGCCGCCCCGGGTCCGCTGGACATCAGCCCGGACGAGCTGGCCAGGCACAACAAGCATAAATAGGCCGGAGCGCATGGCGGTGTGGACTCCCAGGACCTGGACGGGCCTCGCCGCGATCAGCGGCCTGCTGGCCGTGGCGTTCGGGGCCTTCGCCGCCCATGGCCTGACGCAGGTCAAGCCGATCGAATGGCTGCACACCGGCTCGCAGTATCAGATGGTCCACGCCCTGGCGGTGTTCGCCGCCCTGGCCCTGCATCGCGCGGGCGCCAAGGGCATGGGCCTGGCCGCGGCGCTGTTTCTGGTCGGGACCTTGCTGTTCTCGGGCTCGCTCTACGCCATGGCCTTGGGCGGGCCGCGCCTGCTGGGGGCGATCACGCCACTGGGCGGACTGTCGTTCATGGCGGGCTGGGCCCTGATGGCCTGGCGGGGCTTTACGCTGCCTCAGGCCTGAGGCTTCTTCGCGCCCGGCAGGGCCAGGAAGAAGATCGCCAGGGCCGAGCCGACCAGGCAGGCGAACATCACGGCCGCCACCGGGCGCGGCGTCCCGTCGTGCAGCAGGCCACCGGCCCACGAGGCCAGGGCTCCCGCCCCGAACGAGGCCGAGCCCATCAGGGCCGAGATCGAGCCGGCCCGGCGCGGATCGACGCTCAGCGCCCCCGCCATGGTGTTGCCGCCCATCAGGCCATAGATCGACAGGGCGCAGAACAAGAGCGGCAGCACCGTCCATTGGCCGCCCCAGCCGGTCCAGGCCGCCAGGGTCAGCAGGAAGGCCGCAACGATCGAGGCGATGCTGGCCTTGCTCAGCACCTGGTCCGGCAGCGACCGGCGCAGCAGCAGGCGGTTGACCTGGCTGGCGCCGATGATGCCGACGGCGTTGAAGGCGAAGATCAGGTTGAAGACCAGCGGCGTGTGGCCATAGGTCCCCATCACCAGATCCGGCGCGCTGGAGATATAGGTGAACAGCACCGCCCCGTTCAGCGCCCCGGCGATCGCATAGCCCATCAGACGGCGCATGCCGAACAGGGCGACATAGGCCCTCAGCGGATTCTCGGAGCGGGCCTGCGCCTCGGTTTCGGCAGAGCGGGACTCGGCGAGGCTGATCGTGACCCACAGGCCGATCAGCGCGCCGAAGCCGACCAGGCTCCAGAAGACGCCGCGCCAGCCGGCGAAGAACTGCACGACCCCGCCCAGCTGCGGGGCCAGGACGGGGGCCAGGCCCATGATCAGGGTCATCAGCGACAGCACCCGGGCGGTGTCGGTGTGGCTGAAACGGTCGCGGACCACGGCGCGGGCGATCACCGGGCCGGCGCAGCCGCCTAGCGCCTGGACGAAGCGTGCGGCGATCAGGGTCTCGATGTTGGGGGCCAGGGCGCAGACCACCGAGGCGGCGAAGAAGACGCCGATGCCGACCAGCAGCGGCAGGCGGCGGCCGAACCGGTCCGAGGCCGGGCCGTAGACGATCTGGCCAATGGCCATGCCGGCGAAGAAGGCCGCCAGGGTCGCCTGGGTCTGCTCGGGACCGGTCTGCAGGGTTCGGGCGATCGACGGGAAACTGGAGAGATACATGTCGATCGACATCGGCCCGAAGGCCGTCAGCGCGCCCAGCAGCAGGACGAGGCGCCACGGAACGGCGGCGGGCGGCGGTGGCGCTTCGATCATGAGACCTTTTACGCCGGTTCGCCCCTACGGAAACCTCAAATGGCGCTTGTCCAAGCGGGTGGAGCGATCCAGGGTGATCAGCAATCACATAAGAAAGCGGAGGACGAGCGGTCATGACGGTCAAGCATCCGGAGGCTCCGCCCCTGCCCGCGCCCCAACTTCCCGATCCCCAGTTCGCCGACATCAACGGCATCCGCATGGCCTATTACGAGGCCGGGCCGCGCGGGGGCATACCGATCATCCTCTGCCACGGCTTCCCGGAACTGGCCTTTTCCTGGCGTCACCAGATCGCCGCCCTGGCCGCCGCCGGCCGCTGGGTGATCGCCCCGGACCAGCGCGGCTATGGCCTGACTCCCGGCCCCGAGGCGGTCGAGGCCTATGACATGGAGCACCTGACCGGCGACCTCATTGGCCTGCTCGACCATCTGGGCGCGCCGAAGGGGATCTTTGTCGGTCACGACTGGGGCGGCATCGTCGTCTGGCAGCTGCCGCTGATGCATCCCGACCGCGTGGCGGGGATCATCGGCCTCAATACGCCGTTCCTGCCGCGCCTGCCGATGGACCCGATCGCCATGTTCCGCGGCGCGTTCGGCGAGGACATGTACATCGTCCACTTCCAGAAGCCCGGCGTCGCCGACGCCCAGCTGGCGGCGGACGTCGAGCGGACGATGCGCTATTTCATGCGCCTGCCCGGCGGCACGGTGGAAGCCTTCTCCGGGCGTCCCGCCGAGCGGCGCAGCCTGGCCCTGCAGGACGGCTTGGCCCGTTTCGATCCGGCGACCGACACCCAGCAGTTCCTCAGCGCGGAAGAGCTGGCCTTCTTCGTCGAGTCCTTCCAGCGCACCGGCTTCACCGGCGGGATCAACTGGTACCGCAACTTCACCCGCAACTGGGAGAAGGCCGAGCCCCTGCCCCGCCGGATCGACGGCGTGCCGTGCCTGATGCTGATGGCCGAGCACGACGTGGTGCTGCCGCCTTCGCTTTCCGACCGGATGCCCGACCAGATCGAAGACCTGGAACGCGAGCTGATCGAAGACAGCGGCCACTGGACCCAGCAGGAAAAGCCGGCCCAGGTGAACGCGGCGATGCTGGATTGGCTGGACCGGAGATTTCCGCTCTGGGGTCGAGGCCAATTAAGCGACTAAAGCCTCAAACTCTCGTCATCCCGGAAGCGCGTAGCGCTATCCGGGACCCAGGGCCGGCGCAGTGCGGTTGCCCTGGGTCCCGGCTCTCCGCTTCGCTGCGGCCGGGATGACGAGAGATTGAGGCATAGTTCAACTGGATACCGAACCTGACGCGGCTCAGTTCCGCGCCGCGATCATGATCTCGGCGCGGCGGCGCATGGCGGCCGCCAGCTGCAGCATGGCGAGCGCCGAGACCTCGTCCCGCTCGGCCGCGCGCAGCGAATAGACGTTGGCCATGGCGAACAGCGCCTCGGCGCGGTCGACGCCCTCGGCGTCGAACATCTCGCCAATCTGACGGTCAAGCTCGGCCAGCTGAAGCGGGTTCAGCATCTCGAGCAGTTCGTCGTCGGAATAGTCTTCAGGTGCTAGCTGAGTCATGGGCGCAACATACAGAACCGGGCGAAAGGCGCGAGCCCACCTCAATCCTTCGTTCACAGGCGGATGCAAACCAAGTTAGGGTCGGCGCCATGGATCGTAACGCCTCCGCCGCCGCCATGGGTTCCGTCGGCCGTCGTGGCCTCTTCCGGGAGGTCGAGCCCTTCTCGTTCGGCTGGCTGCAGACGGGCGGCCCGCACGAGATCTATTACGAGGAATGCGGCAATCCGCGGGGCAAGCCCTGCGTGATCCTGCACGGCGGTCCGGGGGGCGCGGTCAATCCGACCATGCGGCGCTTCTTCGACCCGGCCAAGTGGCGCATGACCCTGTTCGACCAGCGCGGCTGTGGCCGCTCGCGGCCGAACGCCAGCCTCGACGACAACACCACCTGGAGCCTGATCGAGGATATCGAGCGCCTGCGCGTGCACCTGGGCGTCGAGAAATGGACCGTGTTCGGCGGCTCATGGGGCTCGACCCTGGCCCTGGCCTACGCGATCAAGCATCCCGACCGGGTCGACGGCCTGGTGCTGCGCGGCATCTTCCTGCTGACCGATCGCGAGCTGCACTGGTTCTACCAGGAAGGCGCCTCGATGCTGTTCCCGGACGCCTGGGAGCGGTTCCTGGCCCCGATCCCGCCGGACGAGCGCGGCGACCTGATGACCGCCTATCACCGCCGGCTGACGGCGCCCGATCGCCGCGTGCAGCTGGAAGCCGCCGCCGCCTGGAGCCAGTGGGAGGGCGACACCATCTCGCTGCGCGGGCCCGAGGCCCGTCCCCCCAAGTTCAATGAAGAAGACTTCGCGATCGCCTTCGCGCGGATCGAGTGCCACTTCTTCGCCAACAAGGGCTTCTTCGACGAAGATGGCTGGATCCTGAACAACATCGACAAGATCCGGCATATCCCCGGCTGGATCGTCCAGGGCCGCTTCGACGTGGTGACGCCGCTGGATAGCGCCTGGAAGTTGCACAAGGCCTGGCCCGAAGCGCGCTTCGACATCATCTGGGACGCCGGCCACGCCTCGACCGAACCGGGCGTCATCGACGGACTGGTGCGAGCGACCGAGGCGGCGCTGGTTTCTTAGGTCCTGCCGCTCAAGCAAATTCACGTGTCATCCCGGCCGTAGCGTAGCGGAGAGCCGGGACCCAGGGGCCGCCGCAGTGCGCTTGGCCCCTGGGTCCCGGGTCGGCTTCGCCGCCCGGGATGACAAGAGATTTGCGCTCTGGAGCCAGCCAAACCCTACATCAGCGAACCCTTGCCGCTGGTCACTTCCGTATAGCGGTGCACGCGCACGGCCTGGACCAGGCCGAAGCCGACCATGACCGTCAGCATGACGGTGCCGCCGTACGACAGCATCGGCATCGGCACGCCCACGACGGGGGCCAGGCCCATGACCATGGCGCCGTTGATCAGCACATACAGCGAAAAGGTCGCCGTCACCCCAGCCGCCGCCAGGCGTCCGAAGTGGCTGTGGCTGATCGAGGCGATGYGCAGGGCCATGAAGATGATCGCCCCGTACAGGAACAGCACCCCGAAACAGCCGACGAAGCCGAACTCCTCGGCCAGGGTGGCGAAGATGAAGTCGGTCTGTTTCTCCGGCAGGAAGTTCAGCTGGCTCTGCGAGCCCAGCCCGAAGCCCTTGCCCAGCAGGCCGCCGGAGCCCAGGGCGATCTTGGACTGCAGGATGTGATAGCCGTCGCCGGACGGATCCTGCTCCGGGTTCATGAACGTCAGGATCCGGTTGCGCTGGTAGTCGTGCAGCCCGAACATGATGAAGGGCGGGATGGCGACGACGGCGGCGACCGCGCCGGCCGCCATCACCCGCCAGTCCAGCCCCGCCAGCATCATGATCGCGCCGCCGGTCGCGACGATCAGGATGCCGGTGCCCAGGTCCGGCTGTTTGGCGACCAACAGGAACGGCACCACGATCATGGCGGCCGGGATCAGCAGCCGCCACGAGAGCCGGGCGCTGTCCGACGACAGGCCGTGATAATAGCGGGCCAGGGCCAGCACGAGGCCGATCTTCATCACCTCGGACGGCTGGAAGCGCACCGGCCCCAGCTGCAGCCAGCGCTGGGCGCCCAGCGAGATGTCGCCGACCAGGTCCACGGCCACCAGCAGCACCAGGCCAATGCCGTAGATCGGATAGGCCGCCGCGAACCACCAGCGCAGGTCGCACATGGCCAGGGCGATCATGATGATGAAATAGACGCCGAAGCGCAGCAGATGCTTGTCGGCCCAAGGCTCCCAAGAGGCCCCGGCGATCGAGAACAGCATCAGCCCGCCGACGCCGGCGATCATCGCCAGCACCAGGCAGAAGGTCCAGTCGACCTCCATGAACTTGATGATCGGCCGGTCGCGTTCGCCGGGCCTGGTCAGGCCGCCGCTCAGGGTCATTGGGGGCCTCCTTGCGGCGGGGTGGGCGGAGCGTCCGAAGTGGGCGGYGGCGTCTCGACCGGATCCTCCGGCGCGACACCTTCCATGAGGTCTTCCGGGGCCAGTTCAGGCAGCGGCGCGGGCTTTTCGATGCGGGCGCGAATCTCGGGGTCCTTCAGCAGGGCCACGCGCATGACTTCACGGGCGCGCGGGGCGCCGGCGACGGCGCCGCCCAAACCGCCGTGCTCGATGATGACCGCCACGGCGTAGCGCGGGTCGTCATAGGGCGCGAAGGCCACGAACAGGTTGTGGTCCTTCAGGCGCCAGATGGTGGCATAGCCCTTGCGGTTCTTGACCCCTTCATAGCTGCGCACCTGGGCTGTACCCGTCTTGCCGGCCATCTGCACGTCGCCAAGGCCCAGCTGGCTCTGGCGATAGGCGGTGCCGCGCACGTCGTTGGCCACGGCCGCCATGCCGCCGCGGACATATTCCAGATGTTCCTGCGAGAACGGCAGGTCGGGCACGGCCGCGCCGCTGGGCTGCTCCACCCCGCCGACCGACTTGATCAGGCGAGGGTTCAGGGCTTTTTTGCCGTTGGCCAGGCGCGCGGTCATCACCGCCAGTTGCAGGGCGTTGACCGTCAGGGCCCCCTGCCCGATCCCATAGCTGGGGGTCTCGCCGGGAAACCAGATCTGGTTGGCCGGATTCTTCTTGAAGGCCCGCTTCTTCCAGGCCCGGTCGGGGACGTTGCCCTTCTTCTGGCCGGGAATGCCGATGTCGAACAGCTGGCCGAACCCCATGGCCCGGGCCGCCGTCGCGATGGCGTCGGGGCCGACCTTCAGCGACGTCTGGTAGAAGTAAACGTCGCACGAGTTCTTGATCGCCTCGTGCAGGTTCTGCGAGCCGTGACCGCGCGGTTCCCAGCAGCGCCAGGTCCGGCCGCCGTAATACCAGCTGCCGCCGCAATTGATGCGCACCTCGGGATCGACGCCGGCGGTCAGAGCCGCCAGGCCGACCGTCGGCTTGAAGGTCGAGCCCGGCGGGAACAGGCCCGTCATCGACTTGTCGAGCAGGGGCTTGCGCTCGTATTCGGCCAGCGCCTTGTACTCGGGGCCGGACAGGCCCTTCACGAACCGGTTGGCGTCGAAGCTGGGCGCGGAGACCATGGCCAACAGGTCGCCGTTGCGGATGTCCATCACGACGATCGCGCCGCTTTCCTCGCCCATCACCTCCAGGGCGCGGTTCTGGATGTCGGCGTCCAGGGTCAGGCGGATGGCCTTGCCGGGTGTCGGCGGCACATCGCCGGCAGGATCCAGGCGCACGACGCGGCCTTGGGCGTCGACCTCGGTCTTGGTGGCGCCGGCGTGGCCGCGCAGGTCCTTATCGAAGGCCTTCTCGACGCCCTGCTTGCCGATCCGGAAACCGGGATTGTGCAACAGCTCCTGATCTTGCGTCGTGTCGTCCTTGGCGGCCGTCAGGTCGCGGTCGCTGGCCTTGGCCACATAGCCGATCACGTGGGCGAAGGCGCCGCCGAACGGATAGACCCGCACCTCGCCCATGTCGGCGGTGACATTGGGCAGTTCCGGAGCGCGGATATTGACGCGCGAGAACTCCTCCCACGAGAGGTCCTCCATCACCACGACCGGGGCCTTGCGGGGCGCGCGCTCCAGCTCCTTGAGCACGCGGGCGCGACGGCTGCCGTCGATCGGGACCAGCTTGGACAGGTCGTCCATGACGGCCTCGGCGTCCAGGCCCTTGTCCTTGTTGATCATCAGCCGGAAGTTGGGCCGGTTGGACGCCAGGGACACGCCGTTGCGGTCCAGGATCAGGCCGCGCGGCGGCGGCACCAGGCGGTAGTTGAACTGGTTGCCGGCCGATAGCTTCTGATAGCGCTGGGCCTCGACCAGCTGCAGCTGGGCCAGGCGCCCGCCCAGGGCCAGCAGGCCCGCGCCCGTCAGACCGCCCAGCAGGAACGCGCGTCGGTGGAAGACCCCCTGACGCTCGTTGACCTCGAAGAAGAAGATGGACGGTTCGCTCATGGCCTCACCGGAACCGCACGTCGGCGTCCTCGAAGCGATCGACCAGGCGGTGGGCGAACGGGAACAGCAGCGCGGTGACCAAGAACTGCCAGAACACCGCCAGCAGGCTGGGCATGGCCAGGCTGTCGAGCATGGTGAACAGGAAGCCGGCCGTCATGGCGATCGCGGTGACCCCGGCGAACCAGGCCCACATCATCGGCCGGCTCTGGCCGGTCATCATGTTCCGCAGGATCAGCACCGTGGCGTAGGCGACCAGCAGCGCCAGTCCCCATAGGCCCGTCGGTCCGCCCCAGAAGATGTCCAGGAACAGGCCCAGGATCAGGATCGCGAACGGGGCCAGGATCGAGGGCCGGATCATCGCCCAGGCGAAGGCCGGGACCATGGCGAACACGGGCTCGGGCAGCTGCAGGCCCCAGATGCGGATCGGCGCGGCGAACAGGATGGTGGCCCCGATGCTCAGCAGCATCGGCACGCCCAGCCAGCGACCGGGATTCATGGCTCGCCCGCCGCTCATGCTCATCGCGGCGCTCCCGTCGGGGCGGCCGTCGCCGGCTTGGGCTTCGGCGCGACGGGCTTGGGCGCTGGCGGCTTGGGCTGAGCCGTTCCAGCGGCCGGCGCCGTTGGGGTCTGGGGCGTCGCTGGCGTGGCCGCGGGCGGCGGCGGGGCCGAGAGGATCGAGGTCTGCGGATCCTCGGTCGTCACCGGTGGCAGGGTCTTGGCCTCCAGCTGCTTCTGGTCGGCCAGCTGGGCGAAGTCCTTGAACAGCAGGATGCGGACGTAGTCGATCCCGGCCTGGTCGGCGAACAGCACGACACGCCAGCGGCCGTCCAGACCCTTCACGGCCGCGCCCACGGGCAGGCCGCGCGGCACCACGCCGCCGTCGCCGGAGGTCACCACCCGGTCGCCCTGCTGGATCGGATCGACGCCGCGCAGATATTCGAGCTTGGGATTGGGGCCGCCGTCGCCGGTCAGGATGGCCCGGGCGTTGGTGCGGTCGATCATCACCGGCGTGCGCGAGGCGATGTCGGTCAGCAGCAGCACGCGGCTGACGCCGTTCGAGACACCGACCACCCGGCCCACCAGGCCACGCTCGTTCAGCACCGGATTGCCGACCTGGATGCCGCGCTCCGAGCCGGAGTCGGCCAGACGGGTGTTGGCGAAGGGCCCGCGGCTGTCGCTGACCACCCGGGCCGAGGCCATCGGGATCGGCGGGTTGGTGCGCAGGCCCAGCAGCGACTTGTAGCGGTCGTTGGTGTCCTGCAGAGCCAGGGCGCGGTCACGCCACTGACGCATCTCGGCCAGCTCGGCCTTCAGCCGGCGGTTCTCCGACGCGGTGAAGAAATAGCTGCGAACATAGTCCAAGCCCAGGCCCGTCCAGCGCCCCGGCGCGGCGATGACGCCGCTGACCGGCTTGGCCACGGTGTCCACGGTCTGGCGGGTGACGCCGTAGGCCTGCTCCTGGAGGGTCTCGCGGCGGTCGGCCAGCAGGAAGGCGACGGCGATGACGGCCGCCACGATCAGGGCCACCGCCGCCGTCCAGGTAAGCGGCACTTTCAGGTCGCCGAGGGGACCTTCGCGAAAGGGCACGTACTGTTCTCCTGGCGCCCCCCGGCGCCGCTAGAGGAGCCTTTGGCCTAGGCCAGGGTCGATTCCAGGACGCCCTTCATCCACTTCGGATGCTCCAGCACCTTGCCGCAGCCCAGGGCCACGCACGACAGCGGATCGTCGGCCACGGTGACCGGCAGGCCGGTGTGGTCGCGGATCTCGGCGTCCAGGCCGCGCAACAGCGCGCCGCCGCCGGTCAGCATGATGCCCTTGTCGGCGATGTCGCTGGCCAATTCCGGCGGGGTGGCTTCCAGAGCGACCTTCACGGCCTCGACGATCTGCCCGACCGGTTCGGCCAGGGCGTCGGCGGCCTGCTTTTCCGAGATGCGGACTTCGCGCGGCACGCCTTGCATTAGGTCGCGGCCCTTGACGTCGATCGACAGGCCCTCGCCGTCGGCCGGCGCGCGGGCGGTGCCGATTTCCTTCTTGATGCGCTCGGCGGTGGTTTCGCCGATCAGCAGGTTATGGTGGCGGCGCATGTAGCTGATGATCGCCTCGTCCATCTTGTCGCCGCCGACGCGGACCGAGCGCGAATAGACGATGCCCGACAGCGACAGCACGGCCACCTCGGTGGTGCCGCCGCCGATGTCGACGACCATCGAACCGGTCGGCTCGTGGATGGGCAGGCCGGCGCCGATCGCGGCGGCCATCGGCTCGTCGATCAGGCCGACGCGGCGGGCCGAGGCGTTGAGGCAGCTGTCATTGATGGCGCGGCGTTCGACGGCGGTGGCGCCCGACGGCACGCACACGATCACCTTGGGGTTCACGAAGCCCTTGCGGTTGTGAACCTTGCGGATGAAGTACTTGATCATCTCCTCGGCGACTTCGAAGTCGGCGATGACGCCGTCGCGCATCGGGCGGATGGCTTCCATGTGGCCCGGGGTGCGGCCCAGCATCTGCTTGGCCTCGATGCCCACGGCGTGGACGATCTTGCGACCGCCGACATTGCGAAGCGCCACCACCGACGGTTCATTCAGAACGATCCCCTTGCCCTTCATGTAGATGAGGGTGTTGGCCGTACCGAGGTCGATGGCGATGTCGTTCGAGATCACGCCGAAGAGGGAAGAGAACATTGAAAGCCCTGACTGAGGGATAGGAGGGGCGTAACGGACGGTCAGATAGGAGATGGGCAGATCGAAGCGGTCAGATCGGAGAAGCGGAGCCTTTTCCGTCCCGGGGACGGGGTCGGCGGAGAAGAAATGGCTCCTACTTCAATTCAATGCGAGGACAACATGATTCCCGCATTTAGCGGATTACGATCCGGTCCGCGYGTCCAGTCGCTCGACGGGAGCGCCGCCCCCTGGCCGCGCCGTCGTCCAAGCGTCATATGATGCGCCGACGCCCGCCCGTTTGCCCTGCGAAAGCGTTGATTTCAAGGTCTATTAGCGGGCCGTCCTGAGCCATTTGCGATGAAGCCGGTCAACCACCGGATCATGGCGAAATCTAGCCGAGCGCGGCCATGACGACGCCGACCGCCGTTATCGCGCCGGCGACCATCTGCGTGACCGATAGACGCTCCTTGAACAGACGGCGTCCAGCCAAGGCGGCGACAGGCATTTCGACCACGCCGACCGCCCTCACCGGCCCCACCGGCGACAGGGCCATGGCCGTGAACCACAGGCCCGAGGCCGCCGCGCCGCAGAATCCAGCCCCCAGCGATTGGCGCCAGGCGGCGATCACGGCCTTCAGGGAGTCGGGGTTGCGCCACGCCAGGTAGCTGGTCAGGACGACGGTCTGGATGGCCTGGACGACCATCACCGTCACGAAGGCCGAGGCGACCGGGTGGACGGGATCGAAGGCCAGGCTGGCCTGCCGGAAGCAGTTGGCGCTCAGCGCGAACATCCCGCCGGAGCCCAGGCCGGCCAGCACCGCGCCCTTGCGCATGACCACCTCGCCGCGCGGCCAGGTCAGGGCGGCCAGGCCCGCCGTGGCGATCAGGCCGCCCGCCCACGTCATGGCGCTGACCTGGTCGCCGAAGAACAGCGCGCCCCAGACCAGGGCGAACGGCAGGCCGCTCTGCTGCATGGCGGTGCCCAGGGCGAAGGTCGAGCGGTGCATGGCTGTCAGCAACGCCGCCGTCGCCGCGATCTGCAGCCCCGCGCCCGCCGCGCAGGTCAGCCAGAAGGTTCCCGTCGCGTGGGCGCTCGCCCCCGGCGTCAGCAGCCACGCCGCGGCGGCGAAGACCGTGGCGAACGGCAGGCCGAACAGGAAACGGACCAGGGTCGCGCCCCAAGGGCCTGCCCCGCCCATGACCGAGCGTTGGGCCGCGTTGCGCGCCACCTGCAAGGCCGCCGCGCCGATCGTAATGGGGATCCAGATCATGCCCCTACCGCCTCGCCGCGATGATCAGACCCGACGCCCAGGCCAGGTTCGCCGCCGTCAGATCGGGATGGGCCGCCAGACGCTCGACCAGGGCGTCGACGCGCGCCTGGTGGCCCTCCGGCCAGTTGGGCTGGGGCAGCATGTCGTCGACCACGTACAGCCCTCCCCGCCTCAGCAACGCCAGGGTTTCGTCCAGGCCCTCGTACTTGCCGGGCCAGGCGTCGGCGAAGATCAGGTCGAAGGACCCTGGAGGTTGGACGCGAACATAGTCCAGCCCGTCCGCCAGTACGAAGCGCAGGCGCTCGTCCTTCAGGTGCTCGCGCGCCACGTCCTGAACGACCGGATCGACGTCGACGCTGACCAAACGGGCCGAAGCGTCCAGGCCATCCAGCAGCCAGGCCGTGGCCAGGCCCGTGCCGGTTCCCAGCTCCAGCATCCGTCCGCCGGGCTTGGAGGCGGCCAGGAGGCGCAGGAGAGCCCCGGTCCGGGCCTCGGAGGGCATGTCGAAGCCGAGGGCGGCCGTGCGCGCCTGGATCGCGTTCCAGGCGGCGGGCGGGGTGTAGGCGTTGTCGCCGAAAGTCATGGCCGTCTCCGGCGTCGCCAAGCGGCCACGCGCGCTCCCCCGACATCCTTGGCCAGGACGCGGTCGTGGGCGCGCGAAGCCGGGCCTCACCTCATGCAGGTGAGCGCCGAGCGACGCGATGATGTGGGTGGACAGTCCGGCCGAAACCGGACCGTTGACGGTGGCCTAGAAGCCGCTGGCGATCGCCGCCTCGGGCCGGCTCTTCTCCTTGCGGGCGAAGAGGTTGTTGAGCGCGTTGACGTACGCCTTGGCCGAGGCCGTGAGCGTGTCGGTGTCGGCGGCCGCGCCGGTGGCGATGCGGCCGTCCTCTTCCAGACGCACCGAGACCTGGGCCTGGGCGTCGGTGCCTTCGGTCACCGCATGGACCTGGAACAGGCGCAGGGCGGCGCTGTGCGGCACGATCTTGTGGATGGCGTTGAACACCGCGTCCACGGGACCGTCGCCGGTGGCCTCGGCCGTGCTCGAGACGCCGTCGACGTCCAGGGTCAGCTCGGCCGACTGGCCTTCGGTGCCGGCCACCACGCGCAGGTGCGAGACGCGGATCTTCTCCGAGCCGCGCGCCAGGGCGTCGTCGACCAGGGCGATGATGTCGTCGTCGTAGACGTGCTTCTTGCGGTCGGCCAGGTCCTTGAAGCGACCGAAGGCTTCCTTCAGCGCGTTCTCGCCCAGCTCGTAGCCCAGGTCCTTCAGCTTGGCGCGGAAGGCGTGGCTGCCCGAGTGCTTGCCCATGACCAGGCTCGACGGGGCCTGGCCCACCGACTCCGGCGTCATGATCTCGTAGGTCTCGCGGTTCTTGAGCATGCCGTCCTGGTGGATGCCGCTCTCGTGCGCGAAGGCGTTCTTGCCGACGATGGCCTTGTTGTACTGCACCGGGAAGCCGGTGATGGCCGAGACGTAGCGGCTGGCGCGGGTGATGTGGGTGGTGTCGATGCCCGTGCGGTACGGCAGGCGGTCGCCGCGCACCTTCAGGGCCATGACGATCTCTTCCAGCGCGGCGTTGCCGGCGCGCTCGCCCAGGCCGTTCACGGCGCACTCGACCTGACGGGCCCCGCCTTGGACGCCGGCCAGGCTGTTGGCCACGGCCAGGCCCAGGTCGTTGTGGCAGTGGGTCGAGAAGATCACCTTGTCGGCGCCTTCGACGTTCTTGGTCATCCAATCAAACAGGTCGGCGTATTCCGACGGATAGGTGTAGCCCACCGTGTCGGGCAGGTTGATCGTCGTGGCGCCCGCCTTGATGGCGGTCTCGACCGCGCGGCGCAGGAACTGACGGTCGCTGCGGGTGGCGTCCTCGGCCGACCACTCGACGTCGTCGCGCAGATTGCGGGCGTGGGTCACCGAGCGGGCGATCACGTCGATGACCGCGTCGGGCTCCATCTGCAGCTTGTGCTTCATGTGCAGATCGGAGGTGGCGATGACCACGTGAATCCGGCCACGCTGGGTAGGCTTCAGGGCCTCGGCGCAGCGATCGATGTCGACCTGGTGAGCGCGGCACAGGCCGGCGATGGTCGAGTTCTTGACGATCTTGGCCACTTCGCGGACGGCCTCGAAGTCGCCGTTCGAGGCGATCGGGAAGCCGGCCTCGATGATGTCGACCCCCATCTCCTCGAGGATCTTGGCCAGTTCCAGCTTCTCTTCCAGCGACATCGACGCGCCAGGCGACTGCTCGCCGTCGCGCATGGTGGTGTCGAAAATAACGACGTTATCGCGCTTGTCGGAAGCGCTACCAATCGAGGTAGCCGGGGATACGGGGGTCATGGAAGTACTCGTCGAATGGGGTGTCTGCGTGCGGGCTGCGGGTCAGATGTCCCCTGTGCGCCCGGCCACGACGATGCGCGGCCCCTAGAGCGCCCAGGGGCTGATAAGCCGAAGCGAAAGCAGGACGCGCGCGACAGTCATGCAGACTTTCTACACATCGGCCCAGAATCGAGCAAGCAATTTGCGCTGGCCGCGCGATCCGCCGCAGCTGGCGCAACGATCTTCCACGGAAGGGTTAATCCAGGCGCGTTACGATCGGAAACCCGGTCGGAAAGGCGTCAAACCATCCCGCCCATCGCGCGGCGTCGCGCGAACTCGACCTCAGCTCTACGCCTCTTCCGCCGACTCCCGGCGCTTGAGCCAGGCGCGGCTGAGCAGGCCCATGCCCAGCCAGATGATCACGGCCAGCACGATCATGACGATGTGCTGCTTGCCGCCGCCCTTCATCGCCTGGACAATCGAATTGCCGGCGAAGGCGGTCAGGGTGATCTTCGGGATGATGCCGATGGCTGTGCCGGCCGCGAAATGGCGCAGCCGCATGGGCGTCACGCCGGCGGCCATGTTGACGACGATGAACGGCGCCGAGGGCACCAGGCGCACGATCAGGCTGGCCATGAAGCCGTTCTTGCCGATCATCCGCATGAACTTGTTGACGCCCTCGCCGGCGAAGTCGCGCAGGATCCGCGCGCCATAGGCCCGGCCCAGCCAGAAGCCGACCAGCGACGAGACCAGGGTGCCGATCCAGCTGTAGGCGAAGCCGGTCCAGGGCCCGAAGGCCACCACCGCCGCGGCGATCAGCACGAACTGCGGCACGCCCAGGAAGGCCATGACCGCGAAGGCCGCCACGGCCATCGGCAGGGCCCAGGGCCCGCTGGCCGCGCCCAGCCAGTGCTCGACCGCCGTCTCGCCGTTGACGCCCAGCAGCTGCGCGCCGAACAGGAAGACCAGGCCGACCCCGCCGAACAGCACGAACGAAACCGCCACCGTGCGCCAGGCGCGGGCGTCCATATTGGTCACGAAATCGAGTATGCGGCGGATCACGGGCCCTCCTCGCGCAAGCCTCGCCCAGGGTCAAGCAAGGCTTTAGGCGGACACGCGCCGAGAGCGCAAAGGAAACGGGCGTTTTTCCGGCCGATGCGCCGGAACCGCGATCCGGGGAGGTTAACACTCGCCCGCCACGACATTTCGGTTGCGTAAGCTTCACATGACAGCGTTACTTATCCACAGGCTGCAAGGGCCGAAAACCTTGGCCCGGTAAGGAGTTGGATCGTGAAGACCCTGGCAGTGATCTCCCGCAAGGGCGGCGCCGGTAAGACGACGCTCGCGGTCAATCTGGCGATCACCGCGCATCTCTCCGGCCTCAAGACCATGCTGGCCGACATCGATCCGCAAAGGTCGGCGACCGACGCCCTGCGGGCCCGCAACGGCGACGGCCCCGTGCTGGCCGAAATCAACGCCGGCAAGCTGTTCTCGACCCGGGTCCAGGCCCAGCACGGCGACTACGACGCCCTGGTTATCGACACCCCCGCCGCGCCCGAGACCGACGGCCTGCAGGCGATCAACTGCGCCGACCTCTGCGTGCTGGTCTGCCGCCCGACCTTCCTGGACATCGCCTCGGTGGTGCGCTCGGCCGAAGCCGTTCGCCGCMTGGGCAAGAAGGGCGTGATCGTGCTGAGCCAGGCGCCGTCGCGCCGCAACGGCGTCGAGCCGCCGGCCGTGCTGAAGGCCGCCGAGGCCCTGCGCTTCACCGGCATGCCCCTGGCCCCGATCGGGCTGCGCGCCCGGACCGCCTTCCAGCAGTCGCTCGCCCATGGCCGTTCGGTGTGCGAATGGGAGCCGGGTTCGGCCGCCGCCGAAGAAATCTCGCGCCTCTGGGACCTGATCGCCCCGATGCTGCTGGGCCAAGAGGACATCCGCGCCCGCGCCGGCTAATGAGGCCGGATGAAGATTCTCGCCGTCTCCGGCAGCCTGCGCGCCGCCTCCTACAACACCGCCCTGCTCCACGCCGCCCGCGAGCTGGCGCCTGACGAGATGACGATCGAGGTCTTCGGGCTGGGCGATCTGCCGTTCTTCAACCAGGACGTCGAGGACCAGGGCGATCCGGCCCCGGTCGCCGCGTGGAAGGCCGCCGTGGTCGCGGCCGACGGCCTGCTGATCGCCTGCCCCGAATACAATGGCGGCGTCACGGCGGTGCTGAAGAACGCCATCGACTGGGCCTCGCGCGGCAAGCCCGCCCCGCTGGACGGCAAGCTCGCCTGCGCCCTGGGCGCCAGTCCCGGGATCACCGGCACGGTCCGATCGCAGGACGCCTTGCGGCTGAACCTGAAGCGCACCGGCTGCGACCTGGCCCCGCTCTCCGACATTCTGGTGGGCCAGGCCCACACCAAGTTCGAGAACGGCGTGCTGATCGACGAGCGCACTCGCCAGGCGATCGCGCGCCACCTGGCCAGCTTCGCGGCGATCGTGCGGGCGCGCGCTTCCCAGGCTGTCGCCTAGCCCTACTGCGCCAGCTTTTTCAGGTCGTAGTCCGGCCCGAAGTCCAGAACGAACACCGGTCCCAGCAGAACCGTCTGCTTGGCAGCGCCCAGGTGCAGCGAGACACTGCCCGCGTCGGCGGGAATGTCGATCGTGGCGCGGCCGGGCACGGTGTACATCTTCCATTCGCCCTCGACCTTGAGGCCGCCTTGCATCGCCGCGTCATAGGGCGCGGCCGCCTGCTGGACTCGGACCGCCGAGATGTCAGCCGCCGCCGGCCCGCCATCGACGCTCTCGGCCTTGGCCCAGAACGCCACCAGCAGCACGTCGCCCTTGGTCACCTTGCCCGCGATAGGCTGCGAGGCGCCGACGCCCCACGGCTTGTCGCTGGGCGCCTGGACCTCGACCTTCATGGCGCCGCCGCCGGCGATGGCCTTGTCCTTGATCGCGGCGCTCTTCTGGCCCGCGCCATAGATCGCCCAGTTGGCCGAGGGCTTGTTGATCGCCTTCTGCAGGATGTCGCCGTCGCTGGACTGGCGGGCGAAGCCTGACGACGCCGCACCCAACGCCAGCGCCACGATGGCCAAGGCGATGTAGAGAATCTTCGTCTTCATGGTGGTTTCCCTCCCCTTCGGGACCGTCTAGGCGGTCCGCGTTTCCCCCGAGGTCGACCGGCGTTCCCCGCGATCGATCCTACTAGTGGTAGCGGTATCTTGCAGATACCTCCGGCGCAAGAACGTCGTCTCGGCCAAGCGTCACCAAAATGTCCCAACCGAGGTTCGAAACGGTCTCGGCCGCGTTGCGCCGCGGCGAACGGGGGCGTAAAGACCGCCGCAATCCTGAAACGGCCCGCTTGAAGGGCCATGCAAGCACAGGGGAGTCCTGCAAGATGTCGCTCGAGTCCGCCGCCCTGCGGCGCATCGCACCGTCGGCCACCATCGCCATCAGCGCCAAGGCGCGCGCGCTGAAAGCCGCCGGTCGGGACGTGATCGCCCTTTCCGCGGGCGAGCCTGACTTCGACACGCCGGACAATATCAAGAACGCCGCCATCGAGGCGATCAAGGCGGGCAAGACCAAATATACCGACCCGGACGGCATGCCCGAGCTGAAGGCCGCCATCTGCGCCAAGTTCAAGCGCGAGAACGGCCTGGACTACAAGCCCAGCCAAGTCCACGTCGCCCCGGGCGGCAAGCCGGTGATCTACAACGCCCTGGTCGCCACCCTGAACCCCGGCGACGAGGTGGTCATCCCCGCCCCGTACTGGGTGTCGTATCCCGACATGACCCTGCTGGCCGGCGGCACGCCCGTCTCGGTCGAGACCACCGCCGAGAGCGGCTTCAAGATCACGCCGCAAGCCCTGGAAGCGGCGATCACGCCGAAGACCAAGTGGCTGATCATCAACAGCCCGTCCAACCCCTCGGGCGGCGCCTATACCCGCGCCGAGCTGCAGGCCATCGCCGACGTCCTGCTGCGCCACCCGCAGGTCTGGGTGCTGACCGACGACATGTACGAGCACCTGGTGTTCGACGACTTCGAGTTCACCACCATCGCCCAGGTCGAGCCCAAGCTCTATGACCGCACCCTGACGATGAACGGCGTCTCGAAGGGTTATTCGATGACGGGCTGGCGCATCGRCTACGCCGCCGGACCCGAAGCGCTGATCAAGGCCATGGGCAAGATGATCAGCCAGACGACGTCCAACCCCTGCTCGATCTCGCAGTGGGCGGCGCTGGAGGCCCTGAACGGCCCGCAAGACTTCATCAAGCCGAACGCCAAGCTGTTCCAGGAGCGCCGCGATCTGGTGGTGTCGATGCTGAACCAGGCCACCGGCCTGCACTGCCCGACCCCGGAAGGCGCCTTCTACGTCTATCCGTCGTGCGCCGGCCTGATCGGCAAGACCGCGCCCTCGGGCAAGGTCATCGCCACCGACGAGGACTTCGCCGGCGAACTGCTGGAAGCCGAGGGCGTGGCGGTCGTGCACGGCGCGGCCTTCGGCCTGTCGCCGTTCTTCCGCATCAGCTACGCGACCAGCAACGAGGTCCTGGAAGACGCCTGCCAGCGCATCCAGCGCTTCTGCGCCAGCGTGAAATAGGCGTCTATTGCCCCCGCCGGTTCGCTTTTAATCGGATCGGCGGGGCGCGCTCTGCGCGATACGCGTTTAATGTCGAAACCGAAAGCGGCGGAAGCGCGCTTAGGAAAACTGTCGCGCTTGGCGGCCAACGGAGGTCGCCGACATGGCGCGCACACCCAACTACTCCTTCGAACGCCAAGAACGCGAGCGCCAGAAGGCGCGCAAGGCCGCCGAAAAGGCTGCCGAGAAAGCCGCGGCCAAGCAGGCCGCGCAGTCGGACGAGCTCCCTCTCCGGGAACAAGACGACAACTGAAAGATACGGCGTGACCCATTCGACCATGTACAACCACGAGACTGTCTCGCTGGACGGCGAGCACTTCTCGGGCTGCGAATTCCGCGGCTGTCGGCTGATCTATGCCGGCGGTGAAGCGCCGACCTTCGACAACTGCCGCTTTGAAAACTGCGAGTGGAAGTTCGACGACGCCGCCGAGCGCACCCTGGCCCATCTGAAAGTCGTCTGGAACAACGGCGGCAAGGCGCCGGTCCAGGCTATGATCAAGGAAATCACCGGCGGCGGCCGGTGATCGAAGCTCTCCGCCAGGAGAGCGCCTAGTCCGGCAGCTGGAACAGATCCTCGACGCTGGTCCCCAGCACCCTGGCCAAGGTCAGCGCCAGGATGTGCGATCATGCAACCTGAAGGTTGCATGTCACACGCCGGCAAGAGGCCTTTCGCGCTAGCTCCTAGCCATTGATCCAGTCCGTCAGGCCTTCGCGGGCATGCGCCTCGCGCAACGCCGGACGTTGGCGCATCCGATCGAGATAGCGCTTCAGGTTCGGCCACGCGGTCGCGGGCTTGGGCATGTTGCGGCTCCAGCGGCACAGGATCGTGGTCAGCAGATCGACCGTGGTGAAGTGATCGCCGACCATGTAGTCCCGATCGGCCAGACGCGTGTCCAGTCGCGCGAAGCCGGCCTCGATCCGCGCCCGGGCCGCGGCCTGCACGGCGTCCTGGGCGTCGCCGCCCGCCGGCTCGTGCGGATAGAACCAGGCGCGGAAATTCGGCTGGAAGCTGTTGGCCAGCCAGAGGGTCCAGCTCAGATATTCGGCCCGCTCACGGGATCCAGGCGGCGGCGCGAAGCCGGCCTCGGGATGACGCTCGGCCAGCAGGGTGGCGATGCCGGCCATCTGGGTGATCGGCGCGCCGTCGACGATCAGGGTCGGGACCACGCCGTCGGGATTGAGCGCCAGATATTCCGGCGTCTTGTGCTCGCCCTTGTCGAAGTCGAGCAGCTTCAGGTCGAACGGGACGCCAAGCTCCAGAAGCAGCCAGTGGATGGCCGTGCCGGCCGTGCTGGGCGAACCATAAAGGGTGTACATGAAGAGCCCTCCGCGCTGATGCGGCGGATGTCGGCTGCTTCTCCCGAATGGTCAAGCCGGCGCGAAAAGGCCCCCGCCCTTTTCGAGCGGAGACCGTCGAAATCATCGAATGGCGGGCGCCTAGTGCTTCTCGCGCCATTGCGACTTGGCGTCGTCCTGGGTCAGGGCCAGATGGACCTTTTCGTCGTCGACATATTCCACCCACGACAGCGGGATCAGGTGGTGCTTGAAGCCGCCGCCCAGATCCAGCTTGGCCAGTTCGATCTCGCCGCCGGCGATGTGGTCGACCCGGCCGACATGGCCGCCGTCCGAGCCGACCACTTCCTGGTGCTCACGGATTTGCGTGACGTCGATCATCTGTCGTCTCCTGGGATTGAGGGAGGGGGCTGTCCTCGGACATCAAACGGCCACGCCACCGGCCAAGTTTCGGCTTGCCATGCACGCGAGGATTGTTCTTGATACGTTCCGAACCGACTGGAGGACGACGCTTGAGCATCCGCGCCCTTCTCGCCGCCGCCGTGATCCTGCTGTTCGCGGCCACGACGCCCGCCCTCGCCGATCCGGCGATCGGCAAGCGGGTCGATGCGGTGTTCGCCGACGACGCCGTGACCCTGACCGAAGCCGGCAAGACCGTGCTGGTGTACCGGACCAAGCCGCTGGACCCGGCCGCCGAGCCGGGGCGCGCCAACTATGTCGGGGCGCTCTATGCGCCGGACGGCGCGGCCCTGACCGAGGACAGGCCGGGCGACCATCCGCATCAGCGCGGGATCTGGTGGGCCTGGATGAAGGTCCAGACCGGCGGCAAGACCGTCGCCGACGGCTGGTACATGAAGGGCCTGACCTATTTCGTCCGCGAGAAGCGCTTCCTGGGCGACGCTGAGGGCGGCGGGACGCTGACGGTCGATGTCGACTGGATGGTCAATTCCGGACCGGAGCTGGCCTATGTCGCCCGCGAGACCACTAAGGTCACAGTTCGGCCGCTGAGGGCGGGCGCGCGGCGGGTCGAATTCGATACGACCATCACGTCCCGCGTCGACGCCCTGGGGCTGGGTGGCAGCGAGGACGACCGCGGCTTCGGCGGCTTTTCGATCCGCCTGGTCGATCCCGAGCACCTGACCTTCTCGTCGGGCGGCAAGGTCATCACGCCGAACGGCGCGGCGATCGACGCCGGGGCGAACATGGGCTTCGCCTGGAGCGGCGGGAGCAGTTCCCCCGCCTGGGCCGTGGGCTTGGCCTGCAAGGCCAACGGCCAGGCCGTGAAGCGCTGGATGCTATATAACGACCGCTCGATGCAGAACTGCGTCTTCCCGGGTCGCGCCCCGCTGGTGCTGAAGAAGGACCAGGCCTTGCATCTGCAGGAAACCCTGGTCATTCGTCCCGTCGCCAAGAAGAAACCCTGAGCCCACGGGAGCGCCCGCCATGGCCGAGATCGTCAATTTCAACCAGGCCCGCAAGGCCAAGGCCAAGGCCGACGACAAGAGCCGGGCCGCCGAGAACCGCGCCAAGTTCGGCCGGACCAAGGGCGAGAAGACACTGGACGCCGCGCGGGCCGACAAGCTGAGGCGCGACCTTGACGGCGCCAAGCGCGAGGACTGAGCAGCTGGCTGGTCTCAAGAAGCGGTCGGTGAACCTGGCCGGCCACGCCACCTCGCTGGCCCTGGAGCCAGAGTTCTGGGCGGCGCTGGAACGCGCGGCGGCCGACGGGGCCCTGAGCCTGGCCGGCCTGATCCAGCGGATCGACAGCGAGCGCGGGGATCGGCCGCTGGCCTCGGCTTGTCGGGTGTTCGCCCTGGCGCGGGCGGGCCGTTAAATGCTGTCATCCCGGACAAGCGCATGGCGCGCCGATCCGGGACCGCAGGAAGCTCCGAACCTGCCGCGGTCCCGGCTCTTCGCTTCGCTGCGGCCGGGATGACAGGAACTGTTGCTCTACCGCCGCGCCTCGGCCTCCACGCCCGGTCGACGCGAGGTCGGGATCGGCGGGGGCTGCGGGTTCGGGCCCTTGCGCAGTGCGGGGATCTCGGTCAGGCGCTGGCGGAGATCCACCCTGTCGCCGGCCATGACGCCCAGCTTCCACGCGCCCCAGACCGCGAGGGCCAGGAGCAGCACGACCAGCAGGGCGGCCCAGACGCCGCCCGCTTCGGTCTTTCGAGCGGCGCGAGGGGCGCCGCGATGTCCGTCATGCGCGAGAGTCTTCATGTCCTGCCTCAACCCGGCGCCTTGGGCGCTTCAGGAGGTTTGGGCGCGTCGGGCAGCTTCGGCGCCGAGGCCGAGATGTCGACGTCGACCTTCTTATGCTGCGTGAAGCCGCCGGACATCATGAAGAAGGCGAGCACCGCGACGATGACCACGAGGCCGCCCACGATGAACGCCAAGCCACTGTTGCTGCCGCCGCCGCTGCTGGTTCCTTCCGCCATCAGAGTCTCCGTGCCTGTCGGCTCCGTTCGTGTTGGCGGATCAACGGGACGCACGCCGGGAAGTTCCGTGGCCCGCGTCCCGGCCCTCGCCGTTCCTAGCCCCAAAGGGCTTAAGCCGCGCGCGGTTTGTGCTACATATGTTCCATGTATCCCGACGCCGACTCGCCGGATTTCCCCGGCGACCTCCCCGCCCCCCGCATCTCCGACCTCGCCCGGCCGCGCCCCCCGGCCCAGGCGGGCGTCGCGCCCGCCTATCTGGACGGGCTGAACCCCGAGCAGCGCGAGGCGGTGGAGACCACCGAAGGCCCGCTGCTGGTCCTGGCCGGGGCCGGCACCGGCAAGACCCGGGTGCTGACCACGCGGCTGGCCCACATTCTCGCCACCGGCCGCGCCCGGCCGTGGGAGATGCTGGCCGTCACCTTCACCAACAAGGCCGCGCGCGAGATGCGCGAGCGGATCACCCACATCATCGGCCCGGAGGCCGAGGGCCTGCGCTGGCTGGGCACCTTCCACTCGGTGGCCGCCCAGATCCTGCGCCGCCACGCCGAGCTGGTGGGGCTGAAGTCGAACTACACGATCATCGACACCGACGATAACGAGCGGCTGCTGAAGCAGCTGATCGAGGCCGAGAACATCGACGCCAAGCGCTGGACGCCGCGGATTCTCTCCCAGATCATCGACGGCTGGAAGAACCGCGGCTGGACGCCCGACCGCGTGCCGACCAACGAGGCCGGCGAGTTCGCCAACGGCAAGGGCATCAGCCTCTACCGCCAGTACCAGGAGCGCCTGCGCATCCTGAACGCCTGCGACTTCGGCGACCTGCTGCTGCACAACATCAGCCTGTTCACCGGCCATCCCGACGTGCTGGAGGATTTCCAGCGCCGCTTCAAATACGTGATGGTCGACGAGTACCAGGACACCAACGTCGCCCAGTACCTGTGGCTGCGGCTGCTGGCCCAGGGCCGCCAGAACGTCTGCTGCGTCGGCGACGATGACCAGTCGATCTATGGTTGGCGCGGAGCCGAGGTTGACAACATCCTGCGGTTCGAGCGCGACTTCGCCGGCGCCAAGGTCGTGCGGCTGGAGCGTAACTACCGCTCGACCGAGCACATCCTGGCCGCCGCCTCGGGCCTGATCACCGCCAACAAGGGCCGGCTGGGCAAGACCTTGTGGACCGAGGCGACCGGCGGCGAAAAGGTCAAGGTCAGCGGCGTCTGGGACGGCGAGGCCGAGAGCCGGATGATCGCCGACGAGATCGAGCGGGCCAGGAAGGCTGGCCGCAAATACAATCAGATGGCCATCCTGGTCCGCGCCTCGTTCCAGATGCGGGCCTTCGAAGAGCGCTTCGTGCTGCTGCAGATCCCCTACAAGGTGGTCGGCGGCCCGCGGTTCTTCGAACGGGCCGAGATCCGCGACGCCCATGCCTATCTGCGCCTGATCCAGTCGCCGGACGACGATCTGGCCTTCGAGCGCATCGTCAACACGCCCAAGCGCGGCATCGGCGACACCAGCGTCCAGAAGCTGTTGCAGATCGCCCGGCTGGGCGGGATCTCGACCGTCGAGGCGGCCCGCCAGATCATCGCCAGCGACGAGCTTCCGGCCCGCACCCGCACGGCGCTCAGCAACTTCATCCGCGACCTGGACCGCTGGCGCTCGCTGGTCGGCAATGTCCACCACCAGCGCCTGCTGGAGACGGTGCTGGAAGAGAGCGGCTATACCGACGCCCTGCGCCTCGACAAGGGCCCGACCAGCCAGACCCGGCTGGAGAACCTGAAGGAACTGGTCCAGTCGATGGCCGCCTTCGACACGCTGGAGGCCTATCTCGAGCACGTGTCGCTGGTCATGGACCTGGACCGCGAGGCCACTGGCGACGCCGTGTGGATCATGACCCTGCACTCGGCCAAGGGGCTGGAGTTCCCGCTGGTCTTCCTGCCCGGCTGGGAGGAAGGCGTGTTCCCCAGCCAGCGCAGCATGGACGACAAGGGCGAGAAGGGCCTCGAGGAAGAGCGGCGCCTGGCCTATGTCGGCATTACCCGGGCCCGCGAGCAGGCGCTGATCAGCTTCGTGGCCAACCGCCAAGTCTATGGCCGCTGGACCAGCCAGCTGCCCAGCCGCTTCGTCGACGAGCTGCCGATCGCCCACGTCGATGCGGCGTCCGAGACGGGCTATTACGGCGGCGGCCCCGGCATGCAGTCGACGGCCGCCTCGCGCTGGGACGATCCCGGCACCAGCGCCTTCCAGGCCGGCAGCTACGACAGCCCCGGCTGGAAACGAGCCCAGGAACGCACGGCGGGCTTCGGCGAACGCGGCGGCGCGTCGTGGCGAGGTGCGACCACCGCGCGGAGCGGCTCGGCCGCCCGCTCGGCCCCGATCGAGGGCGAAGGCCGGCTGGTCGCCGTCTCGGCCCCGGCGGGCAGCGCCTATGCGCGCGGCGACCGCGTGTTCCACGTCAAGTTCGGCTACGGCAAGGTCTCCGGCGTCGAGGGCAACAAGCTGACCGTCGCCTTCGACAAGGCCGGCGAGAAGAAGGTCATCGACAGCTTCGTCGAGAAGGCTTGAGGGCGGTCCGGCGACTTGCCCCCTCCGCGCTGCGCGCTCCTCCCCCGAAGGGGGAAGAAGGTACGCGTGGCGTGGCCAAGTGGGGGTAAGTGACATCGGCTTCACGCGGCGATCCGCTGAAGTTGGTGGGGAGGCGACGGAGCGGCCGGGCGAACCCGGAGACCGTGATGGTTTGTGTGTTTCGGCTCGCTTACCGCTCCGCCAGGCTGTTCTCTGCCGTGAGGACGGCGGGCGTGAGCGTTGTCTGCTCGGGCCTCCGCTACCCCCGGACGGGCGTGGACCAACTGGATCGGCTACTCCGTCTCCAGCTCGGCGATCCACGATAGGCGGTTTTGGATCGATCACCGCCCTGTCGTTTCGCCGCTCGGCCTTGTCCCGACAAGTCCGCCACCCGACGAGTCCGTCACCCA